>JAFGSU010000512.1 GCA_016934435.1 Candidatus Zhuqueibacterota bacterium
ATGAAGAATAAGCTCGGTCAAAAAATCCAGGCTTTGCCGTGAAAGATCATTCTTTGCCGCGGATAATGCCCGGATGGCGTTGTTGGTGTGCAAGGTTAATGATTCTTCTGCGTCCTTTTGCCAGGGGCCGTACAACGCATAAAATTCCTGGTAAAATTGTAGGCCGGATGTATATTCAGCCATGCGATAGCGAATATAACACTGACACTCGCATTCAGCCTGGCCCGCTTTCAGGATACCCGGATCGGGTGCGCGACAGCCCGCAATACAGGCATCCTGGTCTGCGCGGTTACGTTGTTCTCGTGCAACTTCCCTCCCCGCAGCGCTGCCCGGATCACTCATATCCAGCGATTGATGAATTTGCATCAATCGCGTGCCCATATATTCGCTCCAAAACGCCCAGTGTTCCTGGACGATGACGCCGAAAACAGCGCCGTATTTGCTCGGATTCTGTTCCTGGGACAAATCGGGTGACTCGGGACCATCGGTTTCTTCTTCATCTTCACCCTCTTCTCCCATGCCCTCTTCTGATACCTGAATGCTGTAACCGGCATCCGCGATATGCTGCTTTATCTTGCCGAGCAATCGAGGATTACCCTTGCTGTTCAAATAGGCGTTGGCTTCTTCCACAATGGCCAAACCTTCATATCCCAGTTTAGCAGCCGCATGGGCGAGATTGTTTGAAAGGCCGGAATGGTTTGACGATAAAGTTCGGGCATATAGCAAAATATCCAGCGCATCCTGGTACGCTCCCTTGATGTTGAGATGAAAACCGACATTGGTCAGGTGTTCCGCTTCCGGTTTCAACAGAGCGGCTTTGATGAAACACCAGAACCCGGCGTCCAGCATAGCTTTTTCCCCGGCAACGGAGCCACCCAGCAAAGTGTAATAGAAACCGCAGGCAGCGTATCCGTAATCCCTGCGGTTGATTTGCAGGGTAAAATCGCTTTTGTCCTTACTCTCCTGTACTTCATAGCTGATAGGAAGCTGGGCCGAGGAGACAACAGGCACAACCTCTACATCTTTTTCGATCTGTCCGCGCAGCGTCAGGGGCACGACCGCTTCCTGTTTGGATTTCCAGGTATCAAGCAGCGTCAGGATTTCACCTTCACTTTTTATCCTGAGATCGGAAGCAAAAGGATCGGATGACGCCACCGCTGCACTTTCAATCCAAAAGGCAGATAGCGTCCAGATAATAAAAAATGGTAAGATATTTCGGATACACATGATATGCTTCCTTTCTTCTTAAGGATCGGGATTCCCCTTTGAAAGAAATGACCGGGTGTAATTCGTAGGCGCGTGATTGGTGTATTATTCGTGTCCGGTTCGGGCTGATTGCCAAGTGTAATCCGTAGGCGCGGGAGTGGTGTGTTATTCATGTCCGGTTCGGGCTGGATGTTGGCAGTATAGCAATATAAAAAGTTAATAAATAATTGGCGGATATACAATGAATTTTTCATTGGCCGGAGCGGTGCCAGCGATTAATACCGGTTCGGTGTTTACAGGTTTTTTGGGCAGCCCTCCGGGTGGCGCCTGGTCACTTACATTTGGCAGTTAACACCGAATCCGGGATTAGCCGAAATAACATCGAGCCATCAGTTTTTGGTTGATTTTGATAGTTGACTGTTATATTTTAATGATAGAGAGATATTATTTCTGTATGAGAATGCCTGGTTATCGCCAATACTTGCTGTAATCTCCAATTGCAGTATCTGCTCCGGTTTTCATCCACTGTCCACATTCAGATGCATTAAGTATGATCCCGTCTTTGAGGATTAAGGGCATGGCAAAGAGTAAATATATACGCCTGGTAACATTTTCAGCCATTGTTCTGATGACGGCCGCTTTCGTTTTTCCGCAATCAAGATCAGCCTTTGTCATCACAATGAACGGCCATCCGCACACTATGGCGGAGGATCTGGTCGACCGCGCCGTGCAGGAGTGGTTTGATGCGGCGAAAGACAGCTTTGATATGGCCGCTTCCATCGACAGCCTTGCACAAACCTATGATCTGCAGGTTCGCGACTTTCGCATGCCCAGAGATATTCATCTACAGTATCTGGTCGACAGCACCGGCGCCAACGATTTTATGGGGCGGCTGGCCATGGATAGCATAAGGCTCGTACTCAGTGGTTATGATTGCAGGTTTGATGCCATCCTGTGCAACGTCGGCCTGATCTTTGGCGGCAACGGCTATTTTGAGGATGGCGCCTACCGCCTGAATCCCATGGAACCGGAAATCCTCCGCCCTGTCGTCACCATGCGCGACAGCGGTGATAGCCATTGTCCCGTTCTGGCTAACGCCTTCAAGCCCCATCTGGTCAACAGCGCGAAACAGGTCGTGTCGGATTTTGCTCAGGATTTTAATGCACTGGTAAACGAAGAGCTGTTTACCTTTATTAATCCGATCGCATCCCTGGGAATTGAAGATAAAGCTCTCCTCAAAGCCGCTTTTGAAAGCTTTCCGCTCAATATGAACCTGTACACCCAATACGGAGATGACCATGAAATCGTGCAACTCGTCGTAGCGTTTGATTTTCTCACCGGCACGGTGGCGGAGCCAACCAAATTTATTGGTTTGAAACCCGACCCGCCGGCGCGATCGCGACTGAGCATCGGCGGATTCAGCTACAGCTACTGGGGCTTGCAGAGGGGATTTCCATGGCATACCGACTGGGACGAGTCGCAGTGCGTCGAGGCGGCGTTCACTACCATGGATTCTGTGCGCCTGAACGGCTATCGCCTGGAGGTTCGCTGGCGCCATCTACAGAAGCAGGTCTATCGCGGCGCGAATTTGGACCCTGACAACTTGGAACCAATAAAGATAGACAGCCTGTTTCGCGATCCCGCACACTGGGATACAACCGAATACGCCCGCTTGCAGGAGATTTTAAATGACGGATTCTCCCGCGGATTAAAGCCCTTCATGGCTATCGGGTGGGGCCACCTGGACGGATTGCCGGTTGATGAGAACGGATCGATCATAGCGCCGGCAACGGATGCCTGGCAACCGGTCGAGGGATTCGTCAGGGTCGATGCCAATGAGTATCTATACAATCTAAAGGTCTATGCCCATGCCGTTGTGCGCCGATTTGCCGATTATGTTTCCGCCTGGCAGATCGAGAATGAACTGAACGCGGCGGGATGGGCGGCCGCTGTGCCCGGTTGGTGGCGGAAAGGCGATCTCTGGCTGGATGCAGACTTTTGCAATCGGGTATGGTCGATTCTACTCGATGCCGTGCGCACCCACGACCCCACCGCCCTGGTCGTCCATGATCTGCATATGCTCGGATTCATGCAGGGATTGGAGCACTGGGGGGCGGATATGGATATCGTCGGTTTTAATTTTTATCCGAATCTTTCCGTCGCCCTGCCGGTTCTCGGTTTCAGCGTCGGCGAGTACGTCTGGGCGGTGCGCCGCGCGTTAACTGGATTGGGATATGCCGACAAACCGGTCTGGGTGGTCGAATCCGGCTATCCTGCCATTCATAGGGATGATCCTCCGGAAAACATTCGTCTGGCGGAAGATGTGGTCTATTTTTCTGAAACGCGGCAACAGCAGTACATTGAATCGGCTCTGACATCTGCGGTGGAGCAGGGCGCCTGCGGATTTTTTTACTATTCGCTCACAACACCGGAGAACTATGGCGAAGGCGGTCCTGAGCTGGATCGCTATTTACGGTTTTGCGGGCTGATTCGCGCCCAGACAGATCAGCCCAAATCCGCCCTGCTTCCGTTCGCTATTCTTTTTAATCAATACCTGGTGCAGACGCAAGTCGATAATATGGCGAAAAACCCTCCGGCGTCGGAGAGCTTGTATCAAAACTACCCCAATCCCTTTAATTCGGCGACCACTATAGTCTATGAACTGGAGCAGCCGGCGCACGTTTTATTGACGATTTTTAATATTCGCGGAGAACAGATCGCTATTCTGGTGGATGAAAATCAACAGAGCGGCGTTCATCGGATTCAATGGAATGGGAGCAATCATGCCAGTGGCATGTATTTTTATTGTTTAAAAGCGGGTGGATATTGCGGATTGAACAAAATGATCGTATTGCATTAATCCCCAGCGGAGGGCGTGAGCCGGATATGGCAAAATGTCCGCCGTGGAGCGCGGCGATCCCCGCTGAAAGAGCACTTCCTGGCTAGTCCCCTTTCAACGGGGATTGCTTCGTTCCAGCGCAGATTTGATCATAAACGCAATGACGGTTCCTTCACTCGCAATGACAATCTTTTCTTTTGTACTTTCGGGAATAATGGCACTTTTGCCATACCCAACTTCTAATAACAGCGGAGACCGCCACGCTCCAACGCAGTCCATCGATGATAGGATTATCCGATAGCTCCGCTCGCGGTGACATTCTTTTTCTTTTAATATTGAAATATCGAGAGATCCCCGTGCTCAACCCGCAATGACATGCTTTTTTGACCACTCTGATGGCAAGTCCCGTCAGGGACGACATATTTATAGCAAACCACAACAGCTCTATAGCAAGTCCCGTCAGGGACGAAATATTTATAGCAAACCACAACAGCCCCATGGCAAGTCCCGTCAGGGACGACATATTTACAGCAAACCATACCTCCCTATGGCAAGTCCCGTCAGGGACGATATATTCTCCACACCGCCGTTGCGGTAAAATATACGTAAACCTCCAATGCCATGCTGGAACAATGGAGACGACGCGGAGTGCCAACAGTACGGGTAAAAAAATAAAATAAATACGGGAATGGAGAAAAGCTCTCCCTCATCCAAACTTGCCTTCAATATATTCCGCCGTGCGAAGGTCTTTGGGATTGATGAATAAATCTTCGGTACGCCTGTGTTCAACGAGTTCCCCGAGGAGCATAAAAATCGATTCATTACTAACGCGCCGTGCCTGCGCCATGTTATGTGTTACAATGAGAAAGGTATATTTACCAGCCAGATCGAGCATCAACTCTTCAATATTTAGCGTGGCCTTGACGTCCAGCGCCGAGCAGGGTTCGTCCATCAAGATCACTTCCGGTTTCAGCGGCAACAGGCGGGCGATGCATAATTTTTGCTGCTGTTCCAGCTGCAACTCGGTCGCTTTCATCTTTAAGCGATCCTTGAGGTCGTTCCATAAACCTACATCCTGAAGCGCTGTTTGCACCGCTTCGTCCAGGATGGTTCTGCTCAAACGCTTGCGCGGGCTGTGCAGGCGTAATCCGAATATCACGTTTTCATAGATTGAAATGGGCAGGGGATTGGGCCGCTGAAACACCATCCCCACCATCTTGCGCAGCTCGATGAGCGAGATATCGGCATCGTAGATATTTTTCCCTAGCACGCGAATCTCGCCGGTGGTGGTGACGTTGCCATA
>JAFGSU010000050.1 GCA_016934435.1 Candidatus Zhuqueibacterota bacterium
AAAGAATAGACAATAAGCGACGATGGTGATATTGGGATTAAAGATGACGCCCTGCCACAGCTTTGAGTAATGTTACCTGTCCGATTGCAAAGACAAGGTGGATCGTTTAAATCCTTTCGCTGAATATTCGGCCGTTACAAAAGTATGTACATTACCGCGTGGATTGAAATCGCCCTGGATTTGCATATACCGCGGTTTACAGACTGCAACCAGCGCCTCGAGGATTTCGTTCACTGCTTCCTCATGAAAAATACCGCGGTCGCGGAACTTGTTGATGAACAGCTTGAAGGATTTGAGTTCGATGCAATATTTATCCGGGATGTAGCGAACTGTGATAACGGCGAAATCCGGATATCCGGTTTTCGGACATAGACAGGTAAATTCGGAATTGGTGATTACGATTTCATAATCGCGGTGCGGATATTTATTATCAAAAACCTCCAGCCTGGACTGCATGATTTCGAGTTGTCCGCGTTTGATTTCATCCATGAAATGACCCCATGATTAAGATAAATCAAGTTGACCGATTGCGCCGCAATCCGGCGGTAAATGTTAACAGAATGCGCTGGTGAATGGCATACGGTGATGTTACCACCCTGCAGCTATCGTTTTTTTAATTCAAATAATTCTGTTCTTCTGTCCTGAAGATTTCTCACGCTACCATGGCTATGGAGTTCTCGCAATAAATCAAGGTCGACATCGGCAATCAATATCATCTCCGTATTGGGTGTCGCTTCCGCCTTGATTCCGTTGGTTGGAAAAGAAAAATCGCATGGCGTAAACACAATTGATTGCGCATAGGCAATGTCCATGTTGTGAACGTTGGGAAGGTTACCGACACTGCCCGCAATGGCCACGTAGCATTCGTTCTCTATAGCCCGCGCCTGTGCACAGTTTCTTACTCTCGAATAACCATTTTGCGTATCGGTTAAAAAAGGCACGAACAATATATCCATTCCTTCATCCGCCAATAATCTGGACAATTCCGGGAATTCAACGTCATAACAAATCAATATTCCAATCTTGCCACAATCCGTTTCAAAGGTTTTGATGGTATTTCCGCCCTTCATAGCCCAAACTCGATCTTCATCAAGCGTCATATGAATTTTTTCATAGCGCTCTATTTTACCATCACGCTTGCAGAGGTAGCCCACATTATATAACGTATCCTCTACCATCTCCGGATGACTACCGGAAATGATATTTATATTGTAGGAAATGGCCAGTTTAGCCAACTCCCGGACAATTTTAGGTGTATAATCCGCTAATTTTCTGATGGCTTCTGTTTCGTTCAGGTGGTTAAATTCTGCCATTAAAGGGGCGTTAAACAACTCCGGGAAAAGGGCAAAATCGCTCTTGTATCCGCTTAATGCATCGACAAAATATTCAGCTTGTAACATCAAATCTTTAAATTCACTATACGGGCGCATTTGCCATTGAATGATTCCCAGACGGACTACTTTTTTTATTATTTCAACCTTTGTACTTGGTTTTTCGTAATAGATATTATCCCACCTCAACAGGATGGCATACTCTTCTGAAGCCTGATCATTCTCAAGGTACCTTTTAAGGACTCTGACGGGACGAAAATCATTCGAAAGTTGAAAATTTAATACGGGATCATGTATCTCCTGTGATCTGACTTTGCCGAGATATTCCTTGGGGGTCATTTTTTTCGAATATTTATGATAATTGGGAATCCTGCCGCCAAATACTATTCCCTTCAGATTTAATTTTTCGCACAAATCTTTTCGGTAATCATACATTCTTCTTCCCAGACGAAGCCCACGGAACTCGGGTTTAACAAATACATCAATCCCATATAATATATCGCCGTCAGGTGAATGCGTATCAAAGCTGTAATTACCGGTAATTTCCTTATATGAATGGTTAACCTCAATTCTTTTAGAGTCAACGATGATACTCAACGCACATCCGGCGATTTTTCCGTTGACTTTGATCACGATCTGGCCTTCAGAAAATTTATTCAACAGTTTTTTGATATGGTGCTCTTTCCAGTAGATATTCGGCATGGTCTGGTAAGCATTGACCATAGCCTTTTTTAATTCCTGATAGTCATCAATGGTGAGAAATGAAATATCAATTTTTTGTATTGCTTTTTTCATATTATTTTTTAACCTGCAAATTGGCCAAGCCCACACGATTCGCAAATGAATCGTGGCGAGGCATCCGCCAATCATTCGCTGAGAATACCGCTTTCACAGTCATATTCGATAGGGTCCGGCACACCGGCATCGGCGAATCCGCGCAGGCGGATGCGGCAGCTTTCGCAACGTCCACAAGCTTTGCCGTTTGCCGTCGGTTGATAACAACTGACGGTGAGCGCGAAATCGACGCCGAGCGACAGGCCGCGACGAATAATTTGCGCCTTGTTCAGGCTCATCAAAGGCGTATGGATGCGAAAGCGCCGGCCCTGCACAGCGCTGCGGGTTGCAAGATTGGCCATTTTCTCGAAAGCTTCTATATAGTCCGGACGGCAATCCGGATATCCGCTGTAATCCAGGGCGTTGACCCCGATAAAAATATCCTGAGCTTCAATCACTTCCGCATAGCCCAGGGCCAGGGATAGAAAAATCGTATTCCGTGCCGGCACATAGGTCACCGGAATTTTGCCGGATGGCGATTCATTAAGTGGTATAGGTATGTTATCGGTCAAGGCCGAACCCCCGATCTGCGAAAGATCAATAGCCAAAATTTTATGGACGACCTCTTTATAAACCCGACAAATATTTTCTGCCGCTTCCACTTCCCGTTCGGCTTTTTGTCCGTAACGAAAACTCAGGGCATGTACCGTATACCCCTCGTCCCGTGCAATGGCAAGTGTTGTGGCAGAATCCAATCCGCCGCTCAATAAACACACGGCTCGTCTCATGCTTCACACCCTTCGTTGATCGGGACTCCAGATGAACTTGTGTAATTGTAATTGCAGGCGCACAGGCAGCGCACTGGTGAGAATCCATTCCGCTATTTCATGCGAATGTATCCTGCCGTATGCCGGCGCCAGCAGAACGGCGCACTTGATCAGCAGGTCATACTTTTCAATGACGTCAACGGCATAGTCGAAATCCGTCCGATTGGTAATGACAAATTTGACCTCATCCTGCCGGCGCAGGCGGCCTATGTTCGCCCAATCCATCGCGTCGGCTTCACCGCTGCCCGGGCATTTGATATCCACGATACGAATCACCTGCTGGGGGATCACCGAGATATCCAGGCTGCCGTTTGTTTCCAGCAGCACGCACGCGCCCAGGTTCAGCAGTTTTGCGCACAGCGCAGGGGTATGGTGCTGGAATAGGGGTTCCCCGCCGGTAATCTCGATCAAATCAAGCGGATATTCCTTAATTATGCCCAGTACCTGTTCCTCCCGCATCTCCCGTCCGGTGTGATAAGCAAAGGTCGTATCACACCAGGAGCAGCGCAAGTTGCAGCCGGTCAAGCGAATAAAAGTACACGGCAAACCGGCGTAAGTGGATTCGCCCTGAATGCTGCGAAAGATTTCATTAACGATCAACATCGTCCTCGCTATAAGTCACGGACAGTCGATCCGTTTCGTAGATTCTCACCTGATCGACCCATACTTTTCCGGGCAGATGGTCCCGCAACCAATGGAAGATATAGCGCGCTAGGTTTTCGGAGGTCGGATTCATCTTGTCGAACGGCTGCACTTCATTCAACATGCGATGATCAAATTGGTGCAGGCACTCCTGCAACAGTTTTTCCAGCAGCAACAAATCTATGGCCATGCCGAGCTCATCCAGTTCTTTGCCGGCGACGGTGGCTTCCACCTTCCAGTTATGGCCATGTATGCGCTGGCATTCCCCCTGATATAAATTTAATTTATGCGCTGCTGAAAATTCCGATTGCACACACAGTTTATACATCGTTTTCCTGTAATCTATTCGTTTCTTTATCTGTTATTACGAAAAGAATGATTGTTTTTGCACCTTGCCGTTTGAGGACACGCGACAGTCAGTTTAAATTTCCGGAAGGGAAAGAGACTTTTCATATAAAATTTTAGACACCGATTCGGTGTTTACAGGTTAATCTGGCAATTCTGCCGGTGGCGCCTGATCAATTCCATTCGGCAGTTAACACCGAATCCGGGTTTAGAAAGGTAACCGCGTCTTAAATAGGTATTTCACCCGCATGCTCTTGGATTTTTTGTATTGCCCGGGCAATATCGTGCATATCTTCTTCGGAACCGAGAAGAACGTTTTGGGTGAACCAGATGGCTTGTTCAAAACAGGCGCGCTCCGTTTCCGGGCAATGGCAGGCGCTGTAATCCACCGGCCAATCCATTCGGCGGCCGCGCGGCCCAAAGGCGCAGTTGAGAAATACCGGCTGTTTATAGAGCGGCAGCGAATAACCTGGACTGGTGGGTATGCCCTCCTTGCGCATGGCTTCAATGAACGCCGTTTTCGGTTTATCGGCGAAATGCTCTTTTATATATTTAAATATAAAAATATGGCATGACCGGCTGGTCACCTCCGGAGTCGTTCCCAGCAGTTCAATGCCTTCTATTTCGCTGAGCAGTTTGGTTAGCACCATGGAATTTTCATTGCGAATCTTTTTCAGCTCTTCATAACGTTCGAATTGCGCCAGCAGAACCGCAGACTGAAATTCGGTAATGCGATAATTGCCGCCAAAATAAAAATGTTCATACCAGAGGCCGTCTTCGCTGCGGCCGCAGTTATAGTGCGAGCGAACCATTTTAGCGATCATGTCGTCGTTGGTGAGCACGATGCCGCCTTCGCCACAATTAATATTTTTGGATGATTGAAACGAAAAACAGCCGGCATCGCCGATGGCGCCGACCGGCTGGTTCTTCCACGCGGACCCCCATGCCTGGGCGGCATCTTCGATGACTTTTAAATGGCGCTTTTTGGCGATGGCTAAAATAGCGTCCATATCGGCAGGCCTGCCGGCAAAATGCACCGGCATGATCGCAGCGGTGTTCGATGTAATGGCGGCTTCAATTTGTTTTACATCGATGTTGTAGGTATCGGCGTCGATATCGACAAATATGGGCACCGCGCCGGCCTCGATGGCGGCGGATGCGGTCGCAATGAATGTATAGGCGGGAACAATCACCTCACTGCCATCTCCCACGTCAGCGGCAGTGAGCGCCAGGCGCAGGGCAGTCGTGCCGCTGTTCATGGCGATGGCATATTTCGCATGATGATAGTCGGCAAATTTCTGTTCAAAGGCGGCCGTCTCCTTACCGCCGATACCCCATTTGCCGCTCTTGACCACGCGGGTCAGATTTTCGATCTCTTCATCGCCCCAAACAGGCCAGACCGGCATGGATTTATTGCGAACGGGATCACCACCGTTGATCGCTAACTTCATCTCCAGAATCCTTTCTTGAACGGTAATGAAAAACTCCGATTCGGTGTGAACCAACCAAATTAATTACCCGGATGCCGTCCGCAGGTTTTTCGAAAGAACCTGCAGACACCGAATCGGTAAAAATGGAACATTCACGTTAACTCAAAAAATGCAGCAATTCATTTCGTAATGACTGTGCATCCTGATAGACGATTCCCTTCATGCCCAGCGATTGCGCCGCAAAAATGTTTTCGGGTTTATCATCAACGAAAAAGCATTGCTGCGGCAATGCATCCAGGGTTCTGAGTGCATGATGATAAATCTCCGCCTCTGGCTTGAGCGCACCCACATCAAACGACGTCACCGGGCTATGAAAAAACGACATCACTGAAAACGATTCGAGCAGATACTGATAATGCAATATATCGGTATTGCTGATCACCGAGAGCGTCGCGTGCGGCGCAATTTCTTCCACTAATGCGATCACCTCTTCGTTCGGTGTGAAAATATCCGTATAAATATTGACAAATGCATGATAATCGTCAGGGAGTTTAAATTTTTCGCGAACGAGGTTGAACATATCTTCCGGGGCGATCAGACCGCGTTGAAATCGTTCATAGTCTCCATGCAGCGATTGCATGCGAGCGTTTATCTCCGATAATTGTAAATGTGTCGCACGTTTCAGGGCGCTTACAAACTTTTCCATGCATACGTCAATGATGACAC
>JAFGSU010000513.1 GCA_016934435.1 Candidatus Zhuqueibacterota bacterium
GTTTTTCAGCCGGCAGCCGGGGCGGAGCGCTCTCCGCTTCGCTTGTCTCCGCCTCTGCATCCTGTAATCCTTCCGATTTCATCTGCGGCCCGGTGGTTTCATCGCGAACTGCCTTTTCCAGTCTGTTCCTGGCTTCCTTCTCGCGCTGTTCTTCTTCAGCGATATTGGGTCTGAAAAGGTCGTCCAGAATCAACGAAAACCGTTCCTCCTCCTTTTCGAAATCGCCCTCATCGGCATCCAGGACCTCACTGCTTTCTGCATCCGGCAGTTCATCCACTTCGATGCGAGGCCGGCGCTGAGGAGGCGGTTGCGGTTCATAATCAGTCTCCGGTTCCGGTTCATAGGAAGGTGGCGGTTCATCATCGAGGAAAGCTTCAGAGCTGAAATCCGGAATGGGTTCCTCCTCCTCCGGGATGTGAACGATGGTTTGTAACGGTTTTTCGACCGGCGGTGGTTCGACGTCACTGGTTTTTGCAGATTCTGAAAATGGAGTCTCCTGCTGGGTAGATGCCGGTGCCGGCGGCTCTGGTTCGGGTTCTTCGACGATTGGCGGCAGATCGACGGGAAACAGGGGGTCTATTTTCTGTATTTGTTTAAAGCTGGCATAGTGCAGTTCTTTTCGACCAATGACGGCCATGAGCTCGCCGTATAACTTGTAGGCCGGCAGGTAGTTATCCTCCAGCGAATAGACATGTTTGAGGCGCTTTTCGGCTTCGTCGTACTGTTTGCGGGCGAGGAAACATTTGGCCAGAATCAAATGCCCGGTGGCATAATTCGGATGGTTACGCAGACCCCGCTGACAGATATCGATGGCTTTATCAATTTCCTTCATGCGCAGATAGCGTTCCGCCAGTCGCGCAAACAGCAGCGATTCCGGATGATCGCCTAAATATTGCCCTAACGATTTTATCTCTGCTGCGTAATTTTCATGCATGGCGCATTCTCCTCACACATGGTTCCCCTCATACCAGGGTCGTGATGCCTCTCTCTTTCGGATTCATTCAGAACTCAACTGGTCGGCACTATTCCATCATAAAAATTTACTGACTAAAGTCATGTTTTGCAGATCATTTACTATAAAATAATCAATTTTTTATTGCAAAACCAGTATTTTTTAACATTTCTACGATATTTATGGTGATTCCCAGATTCGGTGTTAACCGGCAAATTGAAGTGATAGGGCGCCACCCACAAGATTAGCGAAATAACTTGTAGATACCGAATCGATGTGGATCGGTCTCGAGCGTATAAAGCTTCTTACAATCAGCGCCATCTCTGTAATCTTTACCGGTTACCGCAGAATTCCTCTATTACCAGTTGGCCACGGTCTTGTTCAAAATATCCTGGCTGAGTTTTTCAACGGCTTCCGCAATGCCGTCTCGCCTGGCATCGGGACCGAGCGCCGGATCATAACTGCCCCACTGGGTCAATCGTTCCTGCCACATGGGCTGGCGTTTTACCTGGTCGGTGCATTTGATTTCCACACTGAGGTAGACTTTCATATCCTGTACCTGTTCGCTCTCGTCGAAGGCGCCGGCACGGTCTTCCACCTGAATCAGGGTGCCCTCGATCAGTATGTCCGCGGCATTGCGGTCCGCAATTTTGAGGGTGTTATCACGGTTAAATTCGGAGATAACCGTATCATTGAGGTCTTCGGCAACGCCGAATTCCGCGGTGCGATTATCAAAAGGCGAGACCGCGATGGTTTTCAGATGAGGCTCCAAAGAACCGGAGAAAGAATAGTAAGAACAGCTCAGGCCGAGTCCCAATGAGCCGAGGCATAAAAACAGAGTTGATAGCGCACGCATGGGTTTAATCCTCTTCATCTTTTAATCCATACTTTTCCAGCTTGCGATACAGAGTCCGTTCGCTCAATCCCAGCGAACGCGCGGCTCTGCGTTTGTTACCGTTGTACTTTTTCAGGGTACTGCGGATCAGTTCTTTTTCCATTTCGGCAACAGACCCTCTGTCTGAGGATGATTCGCCCGACTGGTCTTCCCCATGTTCAAAGTAATCGACCATCTGTTCCTCGTGCCACGGCCCCAGATGGTATCGGGGGAGAGGCTGGCTTGTCAATAGTTCGCGCAACTGTGCGATTTCGCTCTTGATTTCCAGGAGCACGCGAAACAAGAAATCTCGTTCGGCTTCTTCCTTGGGCCGCGACAAAGGGACGGGCAAATGGTGGTCGATAACGGCAGCCTGGTGCAAATATTTTTTTATGCTCGATTCATCCACCAGATTGCCGCGTTCCAGGACGATGACTTTTTCCACGACGTTGCGCAACTCACGAATATTTCCCGGCCATTCCGCCTCCTGCATCGCATGCATGGCGCTTTCACTGAATCCTGCGAATTCGATATGATTTTCACGACAGAAATCGTTGCTGAATTTTTTTACCAGAATGGGGATGTCCTGCCGGCGGTCGCGCAAGGCAGCAACATGGATATGGACGGCATTGAGGCGATAAAACAGGTCCTCACGAAAACGGCCTTTGCGCACCTCGGTCTCGAGGTTTTTATTGGTGGCTGCAATAAATCGGATGTCCACCTGCACCTGTGCCGTCCCACCCACGCGCATAAACTGGCGCATTTCAAGCACGCGCAATAATTTAACCTGGGTGGTAACGGGTAGCTCACCGATTTCGTCGAGAAAGATACTGCCCTTGTCCGCCAGTTCGAAATAGCCTTTGCGCGGCCCCACAGCGCCGGTGAAAGAGCCTTTTTCATGGCCGAACAGTTCGGATTCCAGTATGCCCTCGGGAATGGCGCCACAATTCACCGTGATCAGGGGATGCATCCGCCTGTGGCTGCGCCGGTGAATAGCCTGCGCCACCAGTTCTTTACCGGTACCACTTTCACCGGAGATGAGCACGGAGATATCCGTCGGCGCCACCTGCTCGATTGTTTCCAGCAACTGCCTCGTGATCTCGGATTCGCCCAGGATGCCGACGTCCCGTTGCACTTCACGCCAGTGGGCTTCCACCGGCAATGTTTGCAGAGTTTTATTTTCATTTTTCGCCAAATCAGTTCTCCTCTGCGTGGAATAAAAGCGTACACGGCCATCTCATCATCGGTCACTGAAAATACGCCACCGTCTCCTTTAATCCCGTCTGCAGATCATATTGTGGTTGCCAGTCTAATACTTTTTTCGCATAGCCATAATCAATCACGCTGCGAAATTGCTCGCCCTCCTTGGCCGGGCCATGCTTCTGCGCCATCCCGGCACCGATCAGGGCATTGAGATGCTCATACACTTCATTGATTGTCGTCTCCGTCGACGTACCGATATTGAGAATTTCGTTGTCCTTTCTATCGAGCGCTTTCACATTGGCCGTCACTACATCTTTAACGTAGACAAAATCGCGCGTCTGCTCTCCGTTTCCAAATATGATGGGTTGTTGACCATCCAGCAAGCGCCTGCAGAAAATAGCCACGACGCCCGCCTCGCCATGGGGGTTCTGCCGCGGCCCGTAAACGTTGGCATAACGCAAAATCGTGTAACCCAATTGATAAGTCAGGGCATAAAAAAACAAGTATTTTTCTCCCACCAGTTTGGTGATGCCGTACGGGCTGTAAGGTTGCGTCTGGTGCCGCTCGTCCGCCGGGAATGTGACCTGTTCGCCGTAAACGGCGCCGCCTGAGGAAGCAAAAATAAACCGTTGAACACCGGTCTTGACGCATGCCTGCAGGATATTCAGCATGCCTAACACATTATTCCTTGCATCGTAGACGGGGTCTTCCACCGACCGCCGCACATCCATCTGCGCCGCATGATGGTTGACCAGATCAAATCGATGTTTCGCAAAAATATCCACAACCTGAGCGTCCTGAATATCAAGGTGATAAAACACAGCCTTTGGGTTAATATTTTCTTTCTTTCCCGTCACCAGATTATCCAGCACCGTCACTTCATGTCCGGCTTGAATATAAGCATCCACAATGTGGGAAGCGATAAATCCGGCTCCACCCGTTACCAATATCTTCATTCTGTTCTCCTGAAATGTGATCTACTTTATGGCCTGCCCGGTCGTAATCCTTTGGCGCCGATATCTTTGCGATAATAGGCGCCTTCGAACGTAATTTGTCCCACGGTACGATAAGCCTTGTCGATGGCGCCTTTCAAAGAATCATCTTTGGCCGTGACGGTCAGGATCCGGCCGCCGGCGGTGACGATCTGATTTCCCTGACGCCGGGTGCCGGAATGAAAAATCACAACATCCGATTCGAAGGTTCTGTTCAATCCCAGAATCACCTTGCCGGTCTGGTATTTTTCCGGATAACCGGCGGAGGCCATCACCACGCCGGCGGCAAAACCCGCGGTTTCCTGGCGCTCAAACTCGTGCAACTTGCCCTCCTGCGCGGCAAGAATGGCGGCGAGCAAATCGTCCGTCATGACCGGCAATATAACCTGGGTCTCCGGATCGCCAAAACGGCAATTGAACTCCAACACTTTCGGCCCCTGCTCGGTCAGCATCAAGCCGGCGTACAGGACACCCTTATAAGGCCGGCCTTCGGATGCCATGGCCCGGATGGTGGGCTCCATAATTTCACGTTTGATGCGAGCGATCATCGCTTCATCGAGAAAAGGCGTCGGGGCATACGCGCCCATGCCGCCGGTGTTCAGGCCCTCATCGCCGTCGGATATGCGTTTGTGATCCTGTGCCGGCGCCAGATACATGAGATGCTCGCCATCGGAAAGGCCCAGCAACGATACCTCTTCACCCTGCAAATACGCTTCGACGACCACCCGATTGCCCGCATGGCCGAATCGCTTGTTTTGCATCATTTGCTGCAAAGCGTTTTGCATGTGCGCCCGTTCCGTGCAGACGATCACACCCTTCCCCGCGGCCAATCCATCCGCTTTGATGACCGCCGGCCTGTTCAACTGATTGATATAAGCGACGGCTTTATCATAATTCTGGAACACTCTGTAATCGGCAGTGGGAATGCCGTATTTGGCGAGAAGATTTTTTGTAAACGCCTTGCTGCCCTCCAGTTCAGCAGCGGCCCGGTTCGGACCGTAAATGGCCAGGCCATGCTTCTCGAATAAATCCACGATGCCGTCCACTAACGGTTGTTCCGGACCGACAATGGTGAGATCGATTTTTTGACGTTTGGCAAACTGCACTAATCCGGGCAAATCGTCGACTGCAATATCCTCACACGTCGCATGTTGCATCATGCCCACATTGCCCGGTGCACAAAAAACCTTCTTAATCAGAGGACTCGATTTGAGTTTCCATGCCAGCGCATGCTCTCGTCCACCGCCTCCAACAACAAGAATTTTCATAATCGCTCCCTCATGTCACTTGTCATCTGCGTTTTTCTTTTTGACTCAATCTTAACAGGTCGATCTGATCGCGCAATTCAGCTGCGTGTTCAAATTGCAGGGCTGAGGCGTAATCGAACATTTTCTTTTCCAGTTCCTGCAAAAAAGCTTCACGATCCACCGGCGACATTTTGCGCCAGCACTTGCGAAAATCATCATCGGCGAGGCTGATCTCTTTTTTACCGTAGGGCTCCGCTTTTACATCCGCCACCCGGGTGGCGCCTAAAACTTGCTGCACGGATTTATAGATCGTCTTCGGCGTGATGCCGTGCTCGAGATTATACGCCGCCTGGATTTCCCGACGGCGATTGGTTTCATCAATGGCCTTTTTCATGGACTCGGTAACCTTGTCGGCGTAGAATATAACCTTACCGGATATGTTACGCGCAGCCCGTCCGGCGGTCTGAATCAGAGCCCGCTCCGATCGCAAATATCCTTCCTTATCGGCGTCGAGGATGGCCACCAGCGAGACTTCGGGCAAATCAAGTCCTTCGCGCAACAAATTGATCCCGACCAGCACATCATACTCGGCCAACCGCAGGTCACGTAAAATTGCCACCCGATCCAGGGCGTCGATCTCCGAGTGCAAATAACGCACGCGAATACCCATTCCGGCCAGGTAATCGGTGAGGTCTTCGGCCATGCGTTTGGTGAGGGTGGTCACCAGGATTCGCTCCCCTTTTTCACTGCGCGCATTAATTTCATGGATGAGATCATCAATCTGACCCTTGATGGGCCGAACATCAATCTCCGGGTCCATCAGACCTGTGGGCCGAATGACCTGTTCGACGACCACACCTTTTGAGAGTTCCAGCTCCGGATCGCCGGGGGTGGCGGAAACAAAAATGCACTTTCTTACCAATGACAAAAATTCATCAAAATTCAACGGCCGATTATCCAATGCCGACGGCAAACGGAAACCATACTCCACCAGCGTCTCCTTGCGCGAACGATCGCCGTGATACATGCCGCGCACCTGCGGCAGGGTTACATGCGATTCATCGACGATCAGGAGAAAATCCTCAGGAAAGTAATCGATTAATGTATCCGGCCGTTCTCCGGCCTGGCGGCTCGACAGATGGCGCGAATAATTTTCAATGCCCGAACAGTATCCGATTTCCTCCATCATCTCCAGATCGTATTTGGTGCGCATTTCCAGACGCTGCGCCTCCAGCAACTTGTTCTCCTTGCGAAAATAGGTGAGTCGCTCTTCCAGCTCGTTACGAATATCCCCAATGGCAGCCTTTAATCGGGGGTAGGGCGTGATGAAATGTTTGGCCGGATAGATGGCAACAGTGTCCAGTTCGCTCTTGACCTCACCGGTGAGGGTATCGACCATGGATAGATTTTCGATTTCATCGCCAAACATCTCGATGCGAATCGCCTCGCGCTCATACGCGGGAATGACTTCCACCACATCGCCGCGCACGCGAAAGGTGCCGCGCTCAAAGGCAATATCGTTGCGACTGTAATGAATTTCCACCAATTTCCTCAGTATGGCGTTACGTTCGATGTGCTGCCCTTTTTTTAAAAAGACCAGCATCTCCTGCCAATCCGTCGGCGACCCCAGACCATAAATACATGATACCGAGGCGACGATCACGACATCCTCGCGCGAAAACAGCGATGAAGTGGCCTTTAGCCGCAGTCGATCGATCTCATCATTGATGGAAGTGTCTTTTTCAATAAAAGTATCGGTGGTCGGCAAGTAGGCTTCCGGCTGATAATAATCGTAGTAACTGATAAAATATTCCACGGCATTATCGGGGAAAAAACCGCGGAATTCACCATATAACTGCGCCGCCAGGGTTTTATTGTGCGAGATGACCAGGGTGGGACGACCGTATTTGGCGATGACGTTGGCCATGGTGTAGGTCTTGCCGCTGCCCGTCACGCCCAGCAAGGTTTGAAATCGCTCCTGGCGTTCAATCCCTTCGGTGAGCTGCCGCACCGCTTGCGGCTGATCGCCCTGGAGCGAAAAATCGGAAATGAGGTTAAATTTTGCCATATGATATCAAAGAGTTAATCCTATACAAGCTCACATCTTCATTGCAGTTCAGGTACGTCCCAACTGTTCAACAACCGGCGATCATCGCAACAGCGGCGGGCGAAAACATAACGGAATCGCAATAAGGGCCGCATGGATTTCAAGCGATCATCACAACACCATCGTGCGGTAACATGGTTGAGCATACCTTGCGCTCAGCGGTCTTGATAACGCATTAATCGCATTATCCATAAATATACAACCATTCTGTCAAATAGTCAAGCGACAAATGCCAATATGACAATGCAGACAGTACATAATCAGCATGGTTATGGCAGCGGCATAATCATTCCGTTCTCGGTTATGGCGGCATGTGAGAGTATCAACGATTCGGCGCCCGGAGGTTAAAACGTTAATCTTGTGGGTGCTATGTAATTCGCCGGGTTCGCAAATAGACACAAAATTTAATAATATAAACGGCCGTCGATAAAATGCTTGAATTTAAATAAATAAATGCTAAATTGCGATATTTGAACGGAACGGTAGATGAACAGGAGTTTGCATGGTGGTCGGACGGATAATCAAAGTTACTTTCATGGCGCTGCTTTTTTCGTCATTTGTTTTTACAGGTTTCATCAGGGCTCAGACGGCGAAAATGACGCGCGCCATTTATGTGACGCGCTGGGATTTCACCCACCCGGCGGATATCCGCCGCATCGTTGAAAACACCGCGGCCATGCATTTTAATGTGATCCTGTTTCAGGTGCGCGGAGACGGAACAGTTTGCTACCGGTCCCGGCTGGAACCCTGGTCTTCGGAACTCGGCAGCAGCGCCGCCGCATGGGACCCTTTGCAACTGGCCGTCGAACTCGCCCATGCCCACAACATCCAGCTGCACGCCTGGATGAATGTCTATCCCGCCTGGATGGGACTGGACCCCCCTGGCGCGGAAGAGCAGCTCTATCATGCACATCCCGACTGGCTGATGACGGATGCGTTCGGTCAAAAACAAACCTTAAGCAAGCACTACGTCTGGCTATCGCCCACCCACCCGGAGGTGACGCCTTATCTGCTCTCCGTATGTAAAGAGCTCTATACCCATTATGATATTGACGGCATTCACCTGGACTATATTCGATTTCCCTCGCTTTCATATTCCCATGACAGGCCGTCGTTGGAACGATTTGTGCGTCAACACAAAACCCTCCCGCAACAAAATCCATTGCTGTGGTCGAACTGGCGGCGCGAAGCGATCAGCGATTTTATCGCCAGACTATACCAAAACATGAAAAAAGCGCATCCTCACCTGACCCTGACGGCTTCGGTCATGGGCGATTATGCGATGGCTCATAGCGTCTATCTGCAGGACAGCCACGCCTGGCTGGCCCGCGGCATCATTGATGCCATTTATCCGATGATCTATACACAGGACGATACCCTTTTTCGCAATCAGCTGCTACATCACCGATTCAACAGCCACAATCGCCACGTTTTTCCGAGCATCTATGCGGGTAGTCCCGCGCATATGGAGCAACAACTGCACCTAACAGACCAGCTCGGCTGTCGGGGTGTGGGGCTTTTTTCCTATGATCTGCTCTTTCCGGATCATCAAATCGATGCGGCGTTTGCGATGATTCTCAAACAATCATGGCGAGCGAAAACCGAAATGGCGCCGATGAACTGGAAGTCGTATATCGGTGACAGTCAGGGCCCGGTGGTGCAGGAGGTCTATACCCTGCCGAAGACGCTTTTTGCCGACAGCGAGTTTAAAATCGCAGCCCGGATCACCGATCCTTCCGGTGTGTTCGATGATAAAACCGGTTCCGAAGGCACCGGCATCTACCTGGTATACGATCGCTACTGGCCGCCCGCCTCCGGCACGGAAGTAAAAATGAGCGCCCTCAAGGACATGCAGGACTGGTACATAACCGACCGGACGATCCCGGCGCAAAAAATGGGGCTCGATTTTCGCTTTCGCATTTTCGCATGGGATAATTATCACGAATCCGCCAACCACCCAAAACGCAACCTCGGTTATAGCGATATATGGTCGTTATCTATCCTGGCCAAAGATCAAAGCTATATCTGCAAAGGAACCATCGGTCCCCCGATTTACCACGCCTCGGTTATCGCGCTGGATCATAAAAAGCAGATATGGATCGGCGCCGACCATGAAGACGCGCTGGTCATCCTGGACGAGAACGGCGAGCCCATGCCATTTTCCCCCCTGCGCAGCGGTTTGAACCGCGAAGTGCAGCCGTTGGCCATCGCCCCGGTAGTCGCGCTCGCCTATTGTCCGCCGCAAACCATGTGTCTGCTCAGCGCCAGTGAACCCACCTTCATCTTTCGATACGACGTCAATGATGGCTCCGCCCTGCAAGGTCTATCTCTGCCTTTTGCCGCCACCGGTATCGACTGTGACGGCGCCGGGCGCATCTACGTCCTGGAAGAGGGTACCACCCGATGGCACGTATTCAGCAGCGTCGGCACCGAACTGGTCGGCAGTCCTTTCGGCATTCAACACAGCGGCAATGACCTTGCGGTGCTGGATGACGGCAGCCGGGTATTTATTTCCGATCGCACCACCGGCGGCGTGCAATGCTGGCATGGCGCCGTCGAGGGATTTCGCGCCCGCTACTGGCGCGAGCGCGACCTGCCCGCCGTCGATGTCGGCATCAGCCATGTAACCCACGACAGCGCCGATTTCGTCTATGTGCCTCACAGCGAACGCGGCCTGATCACCATATTCAGCCGCACCGGTAAACCCCTGCAACATCTTCAAGGCGGCATACCTCCGCTCAATGCTCCCATTGGCATCGCCAGCACCCCATCCGGCGACTCGCTGCTGGTGCTTGAAAACGTTGCAGCCGGGCCAACACGCCTGTCGCTGTGGCTGCGGAAAAAAAGTGACACCCGTTGAAACCATTCGATAAGTATCAGAGCCATGCGCACAGTTTTCGGGAGCCGGTACCACCCGAACCGGCCTTTCTGAATTCAGCCAAGTAATCATCGGTAGAGTAAAAAACACCCGCCTGA
>JAFGSU010000514.1 GCA_016934435.1 Candidatus Zhuqueibacterota bacterium
CCGTGGAAGAAGACCAGCTTCGTTTACAGGAGCTCACCAATACCACCCGGAGAATGCTGACGACAATTTGCCAGAGTCTGAGTGATCCCACCTATGCTGGATCCTCCTTTTTCACATCATCAAACATTGTGGTAAAACGCCTTGAAAAAATCTATCAATTTGAAAATACAATGATGCATGAAGTATCGGCTATCGCCGAAGAAATGGAGACATTGAAAAAAAACGAATTAAATAAGAGTATTATAGAGGATCATTTCCTGCATATTAAAGATTTCATCGACAATTTTAATCAAGCCCTTTTTGAGCGAGAATCATTGATATTGGGCGATGACGGCGTTTAACTTATCTTTAATCCGGCCTATGAAAAGTCATACTGAGTATTTGTGGTTTAACACCAAAAAACATCGCGAATATTTGAACATAACATCTGAAGTTGAAAGTTGTGTTCATAAAAGCGGTATTCGTGAGGGCATGGTCTTGGTGTCAGCAATGCACATCACAGCAGCGATTTACGTCAATGACGCTGAATCTGGATTGATTCAGGACATTGAAGAATGGCTGCAAAAGCTGGCCCCCCAAGGCCCCGATTACCATCATCATCGAACCGGTGAAGTTAACGGCGATGCTCATCTTAAGAGCCTTCTAATGCATCATCAAGTTATCATACCCATCACCGATGGTCGCCTGGATCTCGGTCCCTGGCAGCAGGTTTATTATGCCGAATTCGATGGTCAGCGGAGAAAGCGTATCGTCATCAAGGCCATCGGATTGGATTGAGGGTATTCAAAAGTTCACCGCAATTCGCAGGTTAACACCGAATATGGGAATTAATATTTTCACTTGTAAATTATTGAAAATATTATTATATTTTATGCTTGATTTTTTAAACGCCCAATTATAGTGAAAGAGTAGTAGAGCAAAACAATGAACCATAATATTCAGAACATGCGCAATATCGGCATCAGCGCTCATATCGATTCAGGCAAAACCACCCTGACGGAAAGAATTTTATATTATACGCAGAAAATTCATGCCATACACGAAGTCAAGGGCAAAGACGGCGTCGGCGCCACCATGGATTCGATGGATCTCGAACGCGAACGCGGCATCACCATCTCATCGGCATCGACCAATGTCAGCTGGAAAGGGCATTCCATCAATATCATCGATACGCCCGGTCACGTTGACTTTACCATTGAAGTTGAGAGATCGCTGCGCGTACTGGACAGCGCCATCCTGGTGCTGTGCGCCGTCGGTGGGGTGCAGTCGCAAACCATCACCGTCGACCGCCAGATGACCCGTTACAATATCCCCCGCATCGCCTTTATCAATAAATGCGATCGCATGGGCGCCAATCCCGAGCGTGTGACCGAGCAGCTCCGCGACAGATTAAATCACAAAGCCGTGCTGCTGCAATTGCCCATCGGGCTCGAATCCGATTTTGAAGGCGTCATCGATCTCATTCGACTTAAAGCTGTCTATTTTGATGGCCCGAGAGGAGAAGTTGTAAAAGAGAGCGAAATACCCGAATCTCTGCAGGAGAAAGCCTTTGTCATGCGCGATCGCCTGATCGATCAGGTTTCCTTCTACAACGATAAACTGGCCGAGGCCTATCTGGAAGATCAAGTAACAGAAGAACTGATCTATGAAGCCATCCGAGCCGGCACTCTGTCGCTCGAGTTGCTGCCCGTTTTCATCGGCTCCGCTTTTAAAAATAAAGGGGTTCAACCCTTGCTGGACGGAATCGTCCAATATCTGCCGGCGCCGAATGAAATCACCAACACTGCTTATGATTTGGACAATAATGAAACGGAAGTTGTTCTCAAATCCAATGGCCAGGCCGAACCCGTTTTACTCGCCTTTAAAATAGATGATACCCGTTTCGGTCAACTCACTTATGTGCGTATTTATCAGGGCACGATAAAAAAGGGCGATGAAATAACCAATGTTCGCACAAAACATAAAGTCCGCGTCGGCCGCCTGATTCGCATGCATGCTAACAAAATGGCGGATATAGACTCGGCGAGCGCCGGGGATATCGTGGCTTTATTCGGAATCGATTGCGCCACTGGTGACACCTTTACGGGTGGAGAACTGAATTATTCATTGACCTCCATGTTCGTGCCCAAACCGGTCATCTCTCTATCCATTAAAGCCAGGGATAATAAATCATCAGAAAACATGGCCAAAGCGCTGAACCGCTTCATCAAAGAGGATCCATCCTTTCAGACGTTTGTCGATCCGGAGACGGATGACACCATCATCCAGGGCATGGGCGAGCTCCATCTCGATATCTATCTGGAACGCATGCGCCGCGAATATACTATTGCGCTCGAAACCGGCGCGCCGCAGGTCGCCTATCGCGAAAGCATTTCGCTGGCGAGTTCTTTTGATTATACCCATAAAAAACAGACCGGCGGCGCCGGCCAGTATGCGCGCGTATGCGGGCTGGTCGAGCCGTACCACGAGGGCGACTTAATTTTTCTCGACGAGATCAAAGGCGGCGTCATTCCGAATGAATATATACCATCCTGTAAAAAAGGCTTCGAGTCAGCGCTGAGCAAGGGCCCCCTGGTCGGATTCCCCATCGTCGGCGTCAAAATCACCATCAACGACGGCAATTATCATCCAGTGGACTCGTCGGACATCGCCTTCCAGCAAGCGGCTTTCGGCGCTTTCCGGGAAGTCTATAACAGGTGTAAACCCATCATCCTGGAACCCATCATGCGCGTCGGCGTGGAGACACCGCCCGAATTTCAGGGACCGGTGCTTGCGACCATCAACCAGCGTCGGGGCATTATTCTGAGCGCGACGGAGGATAAGAATTTCACCGCCATCGAAGCGGAAGTGCCGCTGAGCGAAATGTTCGGCTATTCGACGGTATTACGCTCGGCAACGCAGGGGAAAGCCGAATTTACCATGGAATTCAAACGGTATGCCAGGGTGCCTGAAACCATTGCCGAAAAATTAAAAAAAGAGTTTCAGGAAAAATCAAAAAACAAATAAACATTGTACGCTGTTGCGCTTGATAATTCTTGACTTTCAAAATATCAAATGGTAATTTGGAAAACGTGATTATATAAAAAAGGCTTTGGCATGTTAAAAAAAGAAATCATTAGCCGCAGTCCGATACGTATTCTTGAAAAATCCATTCAGGGAGGGCTGGGGAAGGGAAATCTCGGGGTATTTGCCGCCAAGAAAGGCGTCGGCAAGACCGCCTGTCTGGTTCACTTTGCCACCGATCAGCTGTTACGTGGAAACAGGGCGCTGCACATTTCTTTTTCTGATGATCCACAGCATATCGATAATTGGTACGTTCAGGTCTATCGTGAAATCGCCAACGCCTATCAGCTGGAACAGACCATGGATATTTACGAGGAAATTATCCGCAATCGACTGATTCTTCATTTTAAACGCGCTGAATTGAACCTCGAAACCGTGAATAGTTCCATAGATAGACTCATACAGGATTCAGGATTCAATCCGAATATTTTCATCGTTGATGGTTTTAGCTTTGATGAGGCTTCGGCGGAGGAGATGGAGTTCTGGCGTCA
>JAFGSU010000515.1 GCA_016934435.1 Candidatus Zhuqueibacterota bacterium
CATGGATTTAGAGTCTTACCATGACTGGGACTTGATTGGGCTCGCATTTTCCCTTTCTCACCCAGTTAGTGATATTCGAGCTTCGCTCGGCGCTCATCGAAGCAACATCATCTTGCCGCGACCGACCTGTCCATTCCATTCGACGGTATAAAAATAAGTGCCACCGGCAGCCGTATTCCCCGAAAGTGTGCGACCGTCCCAGGCAATTAAGTGGGAGCCGGCCGGTTTCTTCGAAACGGGCCAATCCATCACCAGATCGCCGTGGATGTTGTGAATTGCCAGTCGGACCATTCCCTCATCTGGAAGGGTGTAACGAATAAAGGTTCCTTCGTTAAATGGATTGGGAAAATTGTGGACAAGTGTGAAATCCGCCGGACCGTCCGCGGAAATTTCGATGATCGGCGACAACGTCGCATCCCCATCGGTATCGATCTGCTTCAAACGATAATACTTCTTCCCAAAGGCGGCCGTATGATGCAAAAACTCGTACTGCTGTTCCGTGCTGGAGGTGCCTTTCCCGGCGACAAATCCGACCGGTTTAAATAATTTGCCATCAGAAGCATGTTGAATTTCAAAGCCCAGGTTTTGTGCTTCAGACGCCGTGCGCCAGCGCAATAACACACCATCAGATTGATGCACAGCGGTAAAAGCGATTAATTCCACTTCGGTCACCAGGGCGTTGCCTTCGAGGGTGCAAATGTAGCTATCGTAAGAGCCGGCGATGATATCATCCATTTTATTATAGTTCAAGTCCGGCATGACCGCAACACTTTTGACGTCGCCTTTGGTTGCATAGCTCCAGAGCCGCTGACCCGATTTACTGCCGCCGCTGATGCAAACCACTTCATCGTAGCCGCTGCCGGCCACGACATCCATGTAGCCATCCTGATTGAGGTCCCGAATGGCTGCCACGGACCAAACATCCCCCTGCAAGTCGCTCCACCATATCTTGAAACCAGTCTTACCGGATAGGGCGTGTACACGATTATCCGCGGACCCGGCTATTATATCCATCGTACCGTCGCCGTCGATATCCGCGATCGGCGATAGGCACCAAACATCGGCGCCGGTTTTATAGCTCCACAGCAGGGTGCCGAGGCGGCCGGAATGGCACTCGACGTTGTCGTTAGCCGTACCGGCGACGCATTCCGACTTGCCGTCGCCGTTGATATCCGGAATGGTCGTCACACTCCAGACATCCGCGCCGACCGATCTCACCCAGATGGTCTGCAGCATACCCTTATCACCGACGCCTGAGAAACAATAGAGATAATCATCGCTGCTGCCGACAAAACAGTCGTGCTGGCCGTCGCCGTTGATATCAGGTACCGTCGCAATGCAGCGCACATCCGCGCCCAGCGTCCGCTGCCAGAGAATCTGATTAGGAATACGAAAACGGCCGGAAAGGCAAAGGATACGATCATCGCCGGTGCCGACGAGACAATCCTCGATGCCGTCGCCGCTGACATCGGCGATGGTTTTAACTACCCAGACATCCCCGCCGACGGCGACGCTCCAGATCACTCGGCTGCTGTCATGCGGATTTCCCGACAGGCAGTATATATGATTGTCCGCCGAGCCGGCGACGCAATCTGCAATACCGTCGCCGTCGACATCGCCGATGGCGGCCACCGACCAAACATCACTACCGGCCGTGTAACTCCAAAGCACTTTCCCTGTCCCCTGACTATGACCACTGAGACAATAGATCCGATTGTCGCCGCTACCTGCCAGCACATCGGCATAGCCGTCGCCGTCGACATCCGCGATCGCCGCAACCGCATGTACGTACCATTCCGCCGAATAGGACCAGACCAGAGTCGTCCCAATGGACTGCGACCAAAGCGGATTGAACATAAAAAGTGATACAGAAAAAAATATCAATATAATGTAAATACGCACAATATTTCCTCCTCTAAACCGATCCCATCGCCGCTGCATTTCTGCCTCATATTTTCCAAAAACTTGAGCAAAATTGAATCAGCAGTTACATCTTAATCTTTTACTGTTGACAAAGACAGGGATAATACCGAACTCATAAAATCTCTTCTCTCATCTAATTTTCCCATGCATGCCATAAGAAAAATCCGACGCGAAAATCATCATAGCTGGCAGCGTACGGATTTTCATAATCGCCGCTGCGGTTGAAATATCCGCCTTGCAGGTATTCCAGACAAATCTGCAGATCGACATCGCCCCAGGGCACGATGCGCAAACCGGCGCCGTAATCATAATGGTTGTTCCAAAAATCGGCATTGGCATCATAATTCAAATAGGTAACGAGATAAGGGGTTAGATGAAACTGATGGAAACGAAAAACGCGCAGTCCCAGTTTGCCGTTGCCGTAATAAATGATGTTTTTACGATCCTTTTTCAAAAAGGTCGCATCCGCATATACTTCACTCCAGGCGGAAAATGGCGTCGCCACATCCGTCAGCCAGGGATCGGCGTCCCAGCCGTGCCAGAAAATGAGGCCGTGGCGCACGTCTTCGTAAGAAGCACCGTAAGGAGCGTTGACATCGCTGCGCTTGATGTATTCCCCCATGACATATTCGCTGTACCAGGCCAGATAGATTTTGGTAAAAAAACGCACGCGAGTGCCGACCATGGTTTCGATGCGGTTGTTCCAGAAATCGCGATTGGCATCGTTACCGTAACGAAATTTGATGTAGGAATCCCATTTTATCTTTTTCGGTGCATAAACACGGATGCCCTCAAACATCTGTGCCATGGTAATGGTATTCTGCCGATCCCGTTTCATGTAAATGGTTTCGTCATAGACTTCGGTGAAAAAGCCCCATCGCAGTCCGGGTTCCTGGGCGGCAAGGCTTTCGAAGCGGGCAAAACATACAATCAGGAGCAGTATCAGTCGCCAGCGAGCCCTGCGGTAGTCGTTTATGCGCGTATTCATGACTGTTTTTCCTCAGTGGATTCGAGCGCTACCTCGAATCGGTCGGTTTTATCCCAAACACCGACGCGATAACCGCGAAGATCTCGGATAAGCGCTTTAAACACCACAAAAAGCCAGAGTTGACAATAGGTAAAGTACATCAACACCGTGTAAAGGATGTTACGCGGATGGTCTTCTTCTTCATAGGACAATGCGATCAGCACCTCGAAGACAAACAGAATAAAGGCGGTCACCCAGACGCCGAAATACGGACCCGGTACATTCAGGGTGATTAGACCCATTCCGCCGAGGACGAATAGAATCAGCGATAGTACGGTGGCGAGCAAGAAAAGATAATAGAGGGCAAAAAGATAGACGAATTCCGTGAACAGAAAACGGCTTTTAAGCATCTGGCGAAAAAACTTGCGCATTACATAGTTATTGCCGCGCACCCAGCGCATGCGTTGGCGGATCCATACCGCCAGGGTTTCGGGTTCTTGTTCCCAGGTGACGGCCAGGGGCATAAAGCGGATAGTATATCCGGCCTGATAGATGCGCATGCTGATTTCCGAATCTTCGGTGATAGCGCGATTGTCCCAGCCGCCGCACGCTTGCACAACGGATTTACGAATCACATAATTGGTGCCGGGCAGGATCGATACCCGCAACAGTTGATACCGGCCAGCCTGCAGAATCCATTGAAAGGCGATGGTTTCGATGTTGATGAACCGGGTCAGCCAGCCGGTGTTTTTATTGATAGTGCGAAATTTACCGATCACAGCTGCAGTTTTTTCATCCTCCATCAGATAGGGGACCAGCGTCCGCAATGAATCCGGCTCGGGATTGTTATCGGCATCGTATACGGCGATGAATTCGTGGTCACAATGCTCCAGTCCGAGATTGAGCGCAAAAGCTTTGCCGTGCCCCGATTCCGCCGGGGGTAGGTTCACCGGTTTGATGCGCGCATCTTTTTGCGCCATGGCCGCAATCAGGGAGTCGGTTCCATCGGTTGAGCCGTCGTTGATGATGACCACCTGCAGGAGATCAG
>JAFGSU010000516.1 GCA_016934435.1 Candidatus Zhuqueibacterota bacterium
GTTGCACATTTCAATGATTTATTTCATACTCTGGAGTTTTCATCAGCTCAGGCCATTTCATCAAAGTTGATGGAATACTATCTGCAACGGAAATTTGATAAAGTCTTGGTCATCTATAATGAATTCAAATCTGCGATGCAACAAAAGATAGAGGTTGAACAGTTTTTACCGATAACCCCTGTCTCCCCTGCAGAAGGTCGTTTCGCCGTGGGTTTTATTTATGAGCCCGGTCCGGAGCGAATTTTAAAAGAGTTATGCCCGCTTAATTTAAATATCCAGATGTGGCGTATTTTGCTGGAATCAAACGCTTCGGAACTGGGCGCTCGCATGACTGCCATGGAAACGGCGACCGATAATGCGCAGGATATGATCAACGAACTGGTATTATATTATAATAAGGCCCGACAGGCCGCCATTACCAAGGAATTGAATGAAATAGTCGGTGGAGCAGAAGCCCTGAGAGGGTAAGGAATTGCGTCAGGAGAGAGTTATATGTCCATTGAAGGTACCATTGCACAGATCATTGGTCCGGTAGTAGATGTTTATTTTGAAGGAGGCAAATTACCGGCTATCAATAACGCCCTGGAATTAAAACGGCAGGATGGCAGCCGGCTGATTTTGGAAGTGGCACAGCACCTGGGGGAGAACACCGTGCGCTGCGTTGCCATGGATTCAACCGACGGTTTGCAGCGCGGGCAAAGACTGCGCGACACCAATGATTCAATAAAGATGCCGGTCGGTAAAGGTACGCTGGGAAGGTTGATGAACCTGATCGGTGAACCTATCGACGAGTTAGGCGCCATTGAGGCTGAGGAATACTGGCCGATTCATCGAGAATCACCATCGTTTGAGGACTTGGATACCAAGACGGAGATGTTCGAGACCGGCATCAAGGTCATTGATCTTTTAGAGCCTTATTCGAAAGGCGGCAAGACCGGACTGTTTGGAGGAGCCGGCGTGGGCAAAACGGTGTTGATCATGGAATTGATCAATAACATTGCCATTCAGAAGGGAGGATTTTCGGTCTTTGCCGGAGTCGGTGAGCGGACGCGAGAGGGTAACGATCTTTGGTTGGAGATGCAAGAGACAGGCGTCATCAAGATGAAAAATCTGCCAGAGTCAAAAGTAACCATGGTTTTTGGACAAATGAACGAACCTCCCGGAGCACGCCAGCGCGTTGGATTGTCCGCATTAACACTGGCCGAATACTTTCGTGATGTGGAAGGTAAGGATGTGCTGCTTTTTATCGATAACATCTTTCGTTTCACCCAGGCCGGTTCCGAAGTATCGGCGCTACTCGGACGCATGCCTTCGGCTGTGGGCTATCAACCGACGCTATCAACGGAAATGGGTCAGTTACAGGAGCGAATCACTTCGACCAAGAAGGGTTCCATTACATCGGTGCAGGCGATCTATGTTCCGGCCGATGACCTGACGGATCCTGCTCCGGCCACGACGTTCAGTCATTTGGATGCCACTACTGTGCTGTCGCGCGCACTGTCGGAAATTGGTATTTATCCGGCGATAGATCCGCTCGATTCGACCTCTCGCATCCTGGACCCGCGCGTCGTTGGAGAGGAGCATTATTCGGTGGCGCGCACCGTACAGCAAATTTTGCAAAAATATAAAGACCTGCAAGATATTATTGCCATTCTCGGTATGGAGGAACTCTCCGAGGAAGATAAATTAACGGTCAATCGCGCCCGGCGCATCCAGAGATTTCTCTCGCAGCCCTTTTTCGTCGCCGAAGAATTTACCGGCCACAAAGGGGTCTATGTAAAATTGGATGATACCATTCGCGGCTTTAAAGAGATCATCGAGGGAAAACATGACGATCTCCCTGAACGCGCTTTCTGGATGGTCGGTACCATCGAGGAGGCCGTCGAAAAGGCAAAACGCATGCAGGAAGAAAGCTAAATCAGTCCAGTAATAAAGTACATCGAATATAATGCAGCATCATGGCCAAGACCTATAAACTTGAAATCGTCACACCCTTAAAAATCGTATTCTCCGGCATGGTAATTCACGTTAAAGCGCCCGGAATTGCAGGCTATTTTGGCATTTTGTATCAACATGCTCCTTTTCTAACCGCACTAAAAATAGGCATCATTGAGGTTAAAACGGAGAAGGAAGTGAAATATTTTGCTACCAGCGGTGGATTTGCCGAGGTGGTGGAAAATGAGATGAAAATTTTGGCGGAGACCTGTGAATGCGCTGAGGATATCGATGAAGAGCGGGCAAAAAATGCCCGTGACCGCGCTCTGAAGCGTTTAGCGGCCAGGTCACAGGAGATCGATATCCCGCGGGCTCAGGCAGCTTTAGGTCGCGCTCTCAATCGTATTCAGGCGGCGGACTTGAAATAAAATAATATTTTCTTGACAGGAATAGAAATTATGCTTAACATTTAGAAATGACGAAGAGTACCGTGTCCCTTTAGTCTTCGATTTTGATGTCTCGAAAGGGCAGTACATGAATCGCTTTTTGTTTCACCATTTGCATCTGGATAGGCATCTGGTTCAATTACTGCTTCTATTGACTGCTTATCACCTCCTTCTGCCGGTAAAGCCGATCCTCTGCAAACAAACCGAGTCGCTGCAACAATCTTCTTCATCGGAAGAGATTCCCTTCCGCGAACGTTTGCGCCACTACGTCGACATGAAAACGAACCAAGTAGTGGAAGATTTACTCGCCCGGGAAGAACAACTCTTATCACTCGTTCATAACATTCACGATGAGATAAAGCTTCGCGATAAAGAAATCTGGTCAAAAGAGGATCATGCCTTTGCCCGCCTCGATCTTCACTCCGACACACTCATCGATTCCTATGATCGCGAGCTGGTTCATTTAATCAAAATATATGATGACTTGAACCGATTGCGCCGTATCGCAGATTTTGCAGAGGAGACGAACGTACAATCGATGATAACGGACAGTAAAACCCGCCTCTTCAAAGCCGTAGAACATGCAGAATTATTTGCCAAAGTCCCTTTTGACTATAAACGGTTTACCGAAATCCTTCGGGCGTACACGTTTGAACTCGATTCATTGCTCAATATTTATGACCGCCTGGAACGGTTGGAAATGGATGCCACAGCGCGTCAGGATGAAAGGGCGGTAAAATCTATTGAGGAACAAAAGGGCAGGCTATTCAAGGTGATGGCACAGTGGGGCAAATGGGGGCCTTTAGCTGAGCAGGATTTTCAGAGTTTGCAGACGGAATTGAAACAGATCGATTCCATGTTTGTGGATATCAATGCGTTCGCCGAGCAGGAGGAAGGAGATCACGCCCGACAGCTTGAAATTATTAAACGGTCACTGATGAATCGAGTGGATCGAACGGTTTATGACCTCATGACAGATTCGGATTATCGAATGGCGTCGATGCCGACCGTCAGCGATTTTATCGATGCCTGGAAAAAGAAACGATACCTGGATGTCGAAGTCAAGTTGACGGAATATGAGATCATTTTGAAAAACCTCCTGGACACGGCCGACCAGGAAGAGCGTCAGCGAATGATTGCAAGAGATATAAATGACGCCCTTTCCAGTTACAGCGAAAAACAGTATCGATTATGTGAATATCAGATGGACGCCATTCTGAAAAGATATCGAGGTTTTCTTGTTAACAGGACACCTCTCCAATATTACCTGGCTGAATGTCAGTATAATCGCGCTGCTTACGATGCTGCCGCCGAGATGTATAAGCAAGTGATATCTGATACCAGCGAGCCTGTTTTTTGTACTCAGTCATTGGTTCGACTCATGCAACACGCACGCGAGAATGGCCTGTCAGATGATTTATTCGATTATTATCATCAGCTTCTTGCATGGTCGAGCAAGGCAACGGAATCCCTGTTATCGTATGCACACTTAATAGCGGCAAAGGAACATTTTAATCAAAGACAGTATGAGCAGGCAATCGTAACCCTGCAAAAAATATCCGTCTCGTCTCAGTTATACTGGATTGCCCAGCTGGTACAGGGCATCGCATATGTAAACATGAACGACTTTGATCGAGCCGTTCTCATTTTTAAACGCTTGGCAGAACAAAAAAGCTATCCATGGACAAATCTGCAAACAGCTTATCTGAGAAATACCGCCTTGATTCGTTTGGGTTTTCTCTATTATCAACGTGGAGACTACAATCTTGCCATTAAGACATTCGACAAGGTTTCTCAGGGTTTTATTGAAAATGATCAGGCGCTCATTGGCCAGGCCTGGGCAAATTTGCGATTAGGTCGATTCGACCGGACGCTGCGAAGCAGCTCCGATATTCTGGCAAAATATCTGACTTCGCGTTTTACCTATGAGGCCCTCGTACTTGCCGCCCAATGCAAGCAGCTGATGGCGCAGCCCGAAGATGCATTGAACGCCTATCGATACGTTGTACGGGCTCGCGGAGCCAAAGAAACGAGCCGTGTGTTTCAACAGGAACGAGAGCTAACACTGCAGCAAGCGAGAGAAATCGACCGAATGGAAAAAGAGGCGATGGAGAAACGGAGGTTGGATCTCTATCAAGAAATCGAAACTGTACGTGGTCATATTGATCTGATTTTGGCTGGGTTACCCGAACAGAGCGATACGGCCATCCGTTTGATGGAAGCCTATGACGATGAGCGCCAAGAGCTATTCGATAATTTGAATAAATTGGACGCCGTTGTTTTATGGGCGGAAAACAATGGGCAAAGCGAGATTGCCGCAAGCGCCCGCCGTCAACGTAATCGTGTAATGAAAATATTATACACCTATCACCTGGACCGCAATATTGATGATACTGCCTTGTTGATGGATTTTCCTCTGGCGGCTAAAGAGTCCATGTTTACGTATAAAAATATTAATATGTCTCAAGTCTATCGTGAATTGGAACTGGAGAAACGTCAATTACAGCAGGCGATCGAACTGGTTATGCAATATAAAAGTCAATACCCCTCTTCGGACCGAATATCTGAAATGAATGACCTAATCCTGTTGCAAGATGACCTGAACCGATTGCGCGACCGCATGAGTCGTTTTCGTAACTGGATCCACGAACAAAAAGCCGATGAGATTCAAACCAATGTCGATTATTGGAGCAATTTGGCCGGTTTTTATCTGAGTGATATACTCGACCAAAAAAGACATGAAAATATCGCCGAGATCAATGAAAATGCACGACGCATTCAGATGATACAGAGTCTATTTTTTAGAAAAAAAGATGAAATCGAAAATCAACTGGCCGACTATGAACAAGATATCCGACATATTCAGAGAGAGCTCATCGCCCGTAAAAACCAACTGGAATTGTTAGAGCGCAAGACATATTTTGAAAAATATTATTTCGACGATAAAGTTCGGGAGCAGGAGAACTGGCAAAATCTGCCGTCGACGGATAATCAGCCATGATAAAGTTGACTCAAAAAATAGCAAGCAAGAAAAAAGCTATTTCCACCCCCTCTATGAAAATCCGTTACAGAAAACCGATTTTACTTCGAATGGTTTTTAATTGCTTTGAATCTTGGTCAGGATTTTGGTGTTTTTTGTTTCTTTTCATTTTTTGCTTAATCCTGATGGAGGGTAACAGCCAGACACGGCTATCGGTCACTGAGGTGAGGGCAGAACAGGACTCGGCGCTGAAGGGTTATACACTGGAAGAGCTGGAACAATATAATCGTTTGTATTCTCGTGAGATCACCCGCTTACAGCGTGAAAACGTCGAATTGCGGCGGCAAGGTATTCGTGAGGCGGAATTGTTCTTGACCAGCAATCCGGCAAGTAAAGACGCGGACAAGATAATCCTGCAATTGGCGGAACTTTATTACGATCAATCGCAGGATTACTTTCAGATTGCCATGCAGGAATTTGATTCGCTGTCAGCGCAATACCAGGGCGGGAAATTATCCGCTCCACCATCGGAGCCGAAGAAAGATTTTCGACGACCCATAGAGCTTTATTACCATCTGATTCAGCATTATCCGGCAAGCGCTCTGGCGGATGATGCTACTTATAATCTGGCGCTGTTACTGGAAGAGACCGGTCAGGCTGATAGCGCTTTCGTTTTTTATGAAACAATACTGGAAGAGTACCCGAATACGCCCCTCAAGCCCGATGTTCTGATGAGAATCGGTGAATACTATTTTAATCCGCCGAACAATATGATTGACCAGGCTATTCATTATTTTGAGCAGCTCCTGCAATACCGCGATAGCCCCCGATATGATGAAGCTCTGTATCGGTTAGGGTGGTGTTATTACCGCCGCAACCAGTACGCTAATGCCATCTCCTATTTTACTCTGTTAGTCGATGATATCACGCGCACAAAACCGTATGATCCGTTTCAGAGATATTCCAATCCCTCGCTTGTGGAAGAGGCAATCGAATATATCGGCCTTTGCTTTTTAGATTATGGCGGAGTGGAAAAAGCGGCACAATATATTGACGATATCGGTGGCCGTCCCTATGGGGTGAACGTTTTAAAACGACTTGGCGATGCCTATATGGATGAAAAGGAGGATTATGCTCGGGCTCTAAAAACCTATCAAGTTTTGTTGCGTATGTATCCTTTTGATGCCATGGCGCCTGCTGTGCAGAATCGGGTGGTCCAGACATATCGACGAATGGAAGATCAATCCATGGCTTTTTTTGCGCGTGATTTACTTTTTCAACAATACCGGGAAGGCAGTGAATGGTGGCAAAAGAATAATGATAAAGAAGCACGAAGAAGGGCGCTCATTTTTGTTGAGAGCGCCTTGCGCGATAATATTACCGTTCTCATCAATCGCGCCCAGGATAGCGGGCAGAAGGAGTTCTATCGGCAAGCAGTCGCGGAGAGTCACAAATATCTGGATTATTTTCCCAATGATTCACTTTCGGCCATGATTCACTGGAACCTATCTTTGATCCTGGATACAAAGTTGAATAAGGAAATGGAGGCGTATGAGGAATATATTAAAATCAGTCAATCTTATTTGAATACCAAATATCAGCAACACGCAGCGGAAAATGCCGTTGTTCTGGCGCGCGAGGCTGCCGATCGGACTGCAAGCCAGAGTCCATCAACCGCTCCCTCTGTACATATTGAAGATTTACGCATCCAGTTTGGGACAGTCACAGAAAAAATATTAAAGTTTCGTGAGAAAATGCGGATTCAACCAATTCCGCTATCCCGGGAACAAGAGCGACTGGCAAAGGCATATGACAACTATTTCACGCTGTTTCCGCATGGCTCTGAAACGCCTATTTTTCTGGCAAACGCCGGCACGCTTTATTATCGTCATTTTCAGTTTCGCGAAGCCTTGAAATATTACAACACGCTGTTAAAACATTTTCCAGATAGTGAAGAGGCTCATCAGGTGCGTTTTGCTGTCATGGAGAGTTATTTTGGCAAAGCCGATTTTCGCAGTTGTGAAATCGTAGCGCGTCGTATCCTCTATAGCGATGCGTCGGATGAGATAAAAACCAAAGCGCGGCGTCGTATGTCGGAAGCCATTTTTTTGGGAGCAGAATTGCTCGCGGATGGCAGCAAACATCTTGAGGCTGGCAATGAATATCGCCGCATGGCTCGGGAAAATCCGGGGGGTCCATTTGTCGATTTGGCGCTTTTTAATGCCGCGCTGGAATATGAAAAGGCCCATGAATTCAATCGTGCCATAGAGGCCTATAATTATCTTTTGGCCTACTATCCTCAATCTTCTTTCGTACATGACGCTCAGAATAATTTAGCCTTTGATTACGCCGAATTATATGATTACCGTAATGCTGCATTGACTTATGAAAGAGTCGCCGCAGCACATCCCGATCCTGTACAGGCACGGGATGCCTTGTATAATGCAGGATTGTATTTCAGCCAATTAGGGGATTACCAGAACGCAATTCGCATACACAAGAACTTTTCTAAAAAATACAGCCATGATGATCTCGCAGATGACCTGGCTTTCGAGATCGCCCATTTGTACCAGGCGCTCGATGAAGACGAACAAGCGCAGCAAGCCTACCAGCAATTCGTTGAGGATTATCCGCATTTACCGAGAGCTGTGGAAGCGTATTATGTGCGCAGCACCTATTTTTTAAAAAAGGGAGATGCCCAAAAGGCGTCTGATGAACTGCAAAAAGCCATCGCGTGCAGTAAAGAACTGGAAAGAATGGGGCAGGATAGAAATGATTATTTTGCCGCAGAAGCTGAATTTTCGCTGGCTATGATCCATTTTGCGGAATTTGTTCAAATCCAATTTCAACTTCCCGGCAAAACCTTGCAAGCAAACAAGGTGCGCAAAAAGGAATTGCTGCAGCAAATTGTGCATCATTTAGGCAACTGTGCCGCTTATGGAACGACGAGGGTATATGAAGCAACCTACTATGTGGGCCGTACCTATCAGGAATTTGCACAAACCTGGGAATCCCAGCAAATTCCATCCATGGAACCAAATCGCAAAATCATTGCGCAAAAAGACGTATATGATGCGTCGGTTTTATTGTACAATAGATCGGCTAAAGCCTTCTATCAGGGCGTCGTTGTGTTGACCCGGTTGGCTGAAGCGTATCGGCGCACCTTACAGGCGGGCTCTGACAGCCTGACTGCTCGGCCTACACTTACCGGCACAGTTGCCTCTGATAGTCTTTCGCGCCTTGCCGACAAATGGATCGGACAGTGCAAAGAGGGGCTCGCGGAAGTAAAGTACTGCGCGGCAAATGTTTTTTACAAGTCAGCCATCATGGTGATGGATGCTCCGGTTCCTCATAACATGGAAGCATTACAAGCGCTAACTTATCGGAAACGGATTCTGGAGGTCGGAGGCCAACCATTATTAAAAGAAAGTATGGTACACCACCTCAACAACATGCAAGTGGCGGACTCATTGCGGATATTATCCGAGTGGATTACATTATCACAGCAGAAAGCATTCAGGATTCCACAAATTCTGCAACGGTACTATTCTTCACTGGCAATGGACGCCTTACAACTGCTTGAGCAAAAAATGGTGCGCTATGCAGGACTTTTATACAGTCGGAGACGTTCGGAAGACCAGCTAAACCAGCTGTCAGAATACTCCGATTTGCTGACTAGTGCAGTGAATTTTGCTAGAAATTCCATGATTCGCGCCGTAGATTGCTTGTTCGAGGATTTGCTGGATGGCCTTGAAAATCAAGCTCGGAATTCAATGCTTTCGACTAACCAGGATTCGTTGATTCTGGCTGTCGTTACTTTTGCGGAGAAAAGCGACTCTCTTGTTGAAAGCACAAAGGCACGTGCCCATGAGATGCGAGGGAAATTTATACGTACACAGAATCCCGTTTATGAACAGGCGCTTTTCACGTTCGAAAAAATCCATTTGGCTCTGTCTGAAGCCGAGAAAGAAATTGTACAGCAGGCATATACGCGCATCAAAGAATTTCAGGTAAATAACGTTTTATGGCAAATGATGCTTTTACATCTGGCAAAATTTGAACCGGATCGCTATGTAAAAGTCGCCGCACTTGAAATAAAACAACAGGTAATTTCAACCGATACAACCTGGAGATCCCATTCCGTTTATGTCGAGAATTGGACCGGGCCTGAAGTCGATGACCACCTTTGGTCTCCGGCTGCAATTATTTCAGAGGGCAATGCGAGCATACCGGCCATATGGATTCATAGCGGCAGGGGTGGTATTCCGCAAGTAGATTCGGCTGCCGATACGCAGACAAGCTCAGGGCTGGTTTATTTTCGCAGGACGTTTCACGTGAACGGCTGGACGGTTGCATGTCGCATTAAGTTCCGAAAATTGGTGGAAATGAATGTGTATATGAATGGAGCTCTGGTAAAGAAATATTCGGTGAGCGACGTCGGCAAAGAGGATGAAATTGATATATCAGGATGGATCGATGATGGCGCCAACGTATTAGCCCTGGAGGCAGGGAGAAATACTGCGAATGAGGGAGGCATTGCCGCATCGATAACCTGTCGCTGGATTGCGGATTGGCATGGCAAAATGGCCCGTTTGCGTCAGGCCCTGAGCCGCAAAGATTAGGATTTTGATACAGATCCGCAGTAGCTTTATACATAGCAGATTCGGTGTTAACTGGCAAATTGAAGGGATGAGGCGCCACCCACAGGAGTACCGAAATAATTTGTAGACACCGAATCGGTATCCATTTGAACCAGGGAGCAAAAATGATTTTTATTTCGAGTAGAGTGTCAGCGTTGTGGGGGATCGTCCTGTTGAGCTTTTTATCCGCTAACGGCTTAACACAGGATGTTATAAAAATGCATCCTCAATCTCGAACGGACAGTACGCTGACGAAAGAAATTCTATTGGAGGATATTTATATAGAAGCGGTCATCGAGAAACCGAGTGTCACACTGATCCCCAAACGCGTCGAACCCGATATTGGCACCATACCTTTTAAGTATCGTTCATTTGATGAGGAGCTAAAGGCCAAACCGGAGATGCTGGAAGAATATGGAAGGGAATTTGAAGAAGGAAGAAGAGCACAAAAAATTAAAAAAAATGTTGCTAAATAATGGAAATAGAAATATATTATAATTTATGTTCGATTTGGCATTTTATGATTTTGCTTCCGGGAGGTATGAATGGCTGAAGTGTTCAGAAGTTTTAATCCGGATGTTACCGGCTGGCAATTTATGTGGCTTTTGGTTATTCCCGCGGTTTTTGCGGTGGCCATTTCTATTGAACGTATGATCTATATCATGATTAAAAGCGACATAAATGCCGCCAAATTCATGTCGCAAATCCGCAAGTATGTGGTTGCACATGAATTTGGTAAAGCCATTGAGCTCTGCCGCATGGCGAAGGAACGTGCTTTGCCCAAAGTGGTTGCATGCGGATTGCGCGCAGCAGCGGAAAACGATCCGGTTGATTTTCGTACGGTTCAAAATGCTGTGGATGAAGGGATGCTGGAAGTGATTCCAAGGTTACAAGAGCGAACCAACTATCTGGCCATGATTGCCAATATTGCCACTCTGCTCGGCCTTTTAGGGACGATCTATGGGCTCATCATTGCTTTTCGTTCCATTTCCGCACCCGGCATCGACGCCACGGAGAAGGCAAGGTTGCTTTCGGCTGGAATCTCCACTGCCATGAATACGACCCTTGTAGGACTTTCCATTGCCATTCCTACGATCTTTTTTTATACGTTTCTGGTGAATAAAACAAACAAGATCATAGATGAGATAGACGAACATATGGTCAAGTTGATCAACCTGCTGACCGGGAATCGTTAAGTATGGCGTATAAACCCTCAAAACGTCGGATGTACGAACCGGAGTATGTGGGATTGAATTTATTCCCGGTGATGAATTTATTGGTGGTACTAATTCCCCTTCTTTTGTCGACGGCAACTTTTGTAAAATTGGGTGTCATCGAACTTAATTTGCCGAAAGCGGCGAGTGGACCCTTGGCCCAACAGACCCTGGGAAAAGAATCGCAGCGCAGTCTGGACCTGACTATAACGATTACCGGCAGGGGATTCTATTTGTCCAGCTCAAGGATTATTTTACGCGATCCCGGATCAGGCGGTCCGACGATCCCGGTTCTGTCGAATGGCGCGTATAACTACCTGGAGTTATCGACGCAATTATTCGAGTTAAAACAAAAAATCAGCAGTACTTTTTTTGATTCTAAACGAATTATTTTACAGGCCACGAGGGATATAGAATATCAGATTTTAGTCGATACCATTGATGCGGCTCGATCAATTCATATGGACGGTAAACAGTACGAATTGTTCCCTGATGTTGTAATCAGTGCCGGAATTATTTAATCCGCTGTTCAGCGAGGAAATTGGCAATGGCATTTATTCCATCACGTCGGAAAAAACATGCAACGGGACCGGTTCGTGTTAGTTTAAATCTGACTTCGATGATGGATATGTTTACCATCATCATCGTCTTTCTGATTAAAACATATAGCACGGAAGGACAGCTTATTCATCCATCGAAAAACCTGACCCTGCCTTCTTCGACAGTTGAAACGGCACCGGAAGTAGCTTTGGATGTGGTGGTTTCACAGGAATGGATTATGGTGAATGACCGTCCGGTAATCCGGGTCGCGAGCTTGAAAGAACAGCGAGATTTATTCATACCCGAGCTGAACGCAACATTACTGAAATATGCCACCGAAGCGAAGCGGATTGAAGAAAAATATGGCATCAAGTTTACCGGCAAGGTAACCATTCAGGGAGATAAGAAATTACCATTCGGTACACTCTTGAAGGTGATGGCAACCTGTGGCCGCTCGGAATATCCCAACATGCGCCTGGTAGTATATCAAAAGTCAGGATAAGTATATTCCACGTGTTAGTATAGGAGATCAATTGACGCAAACAGTACCGAAAAAGAAATTTTTCACCAAGCCATTTTGCAAGCCGGATCGTAGGTATACAGCAATTCTTTTTATTACATTTTTTCTTTTTATCTGTATCATCCTTATTTTTGTAAGGTCTCCTCTCCGTAAAGATGGAAATGAGTCGCCCATTCGCAGTATGCCGGAAAGTTATGCAGAACAGATCGCGGTTCGAGATCGCCAAGCCTCCAAAGATGTCGATAACGCCACCGATGCGTCGCCGAAAGCTGGAGTACAGCGTAGCCGTCCTTCCAGTCCTCAGAGATCTGATTTGGGATGGGGGGTAGCATCTGCGGCGCCGCTGGAGGCTATTTCTGCCGCCGAAGAGAGAAGCGAATCGTTTCAAAATGACCAAGTCTCTGCTTATGCGGATCACCCGGCAGAGGATGGAACGGAAACGGCTTCGGAACAGGGCGTCTGGGCGGTGGTTGAAAATATAGGGACGCCTTCTTCACGAGATGAACTCTCGGATATTATCGGCCAGGAGGCCATAGCGGAACAGGAGTATCAAAGAATTTTTCAAAATTTGCATCAATTGAGTGAGTCTGAACCTTTCTCCGGTGGAGGGAGTTCATCCGAGCATTCATCCGATGAAGCGCATCAGGTGGCGGCGCGAGGGCAGCGTACAACCGCAGGCGGTGGCATCGATGGGTTGATCAATGGTTTGGACCCCGGTTTGAATATAAACATGCAAAAGACAGAGGCTATTGCCGCTCCTGAGCTGGTGTCATTGTCGGATGATGGTACAGAATTGACAGGTAAAAATAATATCAATGCGAGAGATGTAGATAGAGTCCGTGCTATTGTCCACGCCCATAGCACATCGATACAGTATTGTTACGAACGAGAGCGTCAAGGCCAGCCCCATTTGAAAGGAAAAGTGGTGATACGATTCACTATACTGCCGTCAGGCAAAGTAACGGATGCCCGGCTGCTTTCATCGAGTTTGAATAATGAAACGGTGGAACGGTGCATACTTTCGCGTATCAGCCGATGGGATGATTTTGGCGCTGTGGACGACCAGTTGGGAAACACTACGTTTCGTCAGACTTATTCGTTTGGATATTAGGACGGTAATTTTTCACCTGACGATTCCGGCGCAGGACAAAAAAATAATCAACCTGTTTCATGCAAGGTATCGGGGCGGGGGCAGGATGGCTTGTTATCCATATTGACAAGAGCGGAACAAATGAATTGGAAAAGGACACATACGTGCGGTGATCTTTCTCTGCAGCAGAAAGGACAGAAGGTAATATTAAACGGATGGATTGATCGCAGGCGCGATCACGGTTCGCTCATTTTTCTTGACTTGCGCGACCGGTATGGGCTTACCCAGGTCCGGGTCGATCCCAAATCGAGCTGCTATGAAGAAGCCAAGAAACTTCGCGGTGAATATGTAATCGCTGTTGCGGGTATGGTTGAACAGCGGCCGGAGGGCATGATCAATAATAAGATCAAAACCGGCGAGATAGAGGTGAACGCGAGCGCTATCAAGGTGTTCAATGCAGCCCAGACCACACCGTTTATTATATCCGGCGAGAGAAACGTTACCGAAGATTTACGTTTAAAATACCGCTATTTAGACCTTCGTCGTCCGGAAATGCAGCGTAATCTTTTCATAAGGAATCAGACCTATCAAATTGTTCGTAACTATTTTTATGAAAAACAATTTGTTGAAATCGAGACGCCCTTTTTGATGAAGAGCACACCGGAAGGAGCTCGGGATTACCTGGTGCCAAGTCGGATATGGCGAGGGCGATTTTATGCGCTGCCGCAATCTCCGCAACAATACAAACAATTACTCATGATCGCCGGTTTCGATCGCTATTTCCAGATTGTACGTTGTTTTCGAGATGAGGATTTGCGCGCCGATCGGCAACCGGAGTTCACTCAAATCGATGTAGAAATGTCGTTCGTGGATGAAGAAGATATATTTCCAATCATGGAAGGATTGATGGCTGCCATATATCGCGAGGTTAAGGGTATTTCAATAACGCTTCCGATACCGCGCCTGCCATATGAAGCGGCCATGTCCAGATATGGCTCCGATAAGCCGGATTTGCGTTTTGGCATGGAAATAGAAAATATAACCCAATTTGCTGCCGGTTCCGAGTTTAAAATCTTCAGGGAAGTGGCACAATCTGACGGCCTGGTAGGGGCGCTTTGCCTACCCCACTGTGCCTCTTATTCCAGAAAGCAAATTGATGATCTAACCGACTATGTGAAGGTAAGGGGCGCTGCCGGTTTGGTCGCGATCAAAGTAAAGGAGAACGATTGGGATAGCTCGTTGAACAAATTTTTCTCATCCGCACTGCGCCAGAAAATATTGGCAGTGATGGGTGCGCGATCAGAAGACCTTTTACTTATCGTCGCAGACAAACGCGACATTGCGCTCGCCGTGCTCGGTGATCTTCGTTGTCACATAGCGCAAAAGGAGTCGCTCATTCCGGAGGATAAATTGGCTTTAGCTTGGATTGTTGATTTTCCACTCTTCGAATACAGCGCGGAGGAAGGTCGTTATGTCGCCCGACATCATCCCTTCACGGCACCCAAGCCGGGTCAGGAAGCATTATTGCTTAAAAGTCCCGGAGAAGTGCAGGCTCGTGCCTATGACCTGATTTTAAATGGCATGGAAGTAGCGGGGGGTAGTATCCGTATTCATGAAGCCGCTTTACAGGAAAAGATGTTTCAAGCACTGGGAATAACCCGGGAAGAGGCAACGGAGAAATTTGGTTTTCTTCTCAATGCGCTCTCATACGGTGCTCCGCCGCATGGCGGCATCGCCTTTGGATTTGATCGCCTGATTATGATCCTGGCGGGTTGTGATTCGATACGCGAAGTGATTGCCTTTCCCAAAACAGCAAGCGCCATGTCCCTGATGGATGAGAGTCCTTCATTGGTATCCCCGGAACAATTAAAGGAATTGGGTTTGCGCTTGCAGGATCAGACACAGCAGGAAGGATAAAAGCCGCCAGTCTATTCAGGTGCCGGACCTTTACCGGCATGCTAAAAATTAATAGGTTGGGGATGATGTAAGAGATGTGCCTGTTATCTGAATGTATCGCTCAATCGGACAACACCGATTCGCCGCCCACAGGTTACAACGTTTACCTTATGGGTGGCACATTATCCGTTCAGTTCAGGTTGAGGCAAAATTTAGGGACAAATTAACCAAGCTTTAAAATGTTAAAAAATATTAATCTTTCCACTTGACAATTAGTCATTTTTTTATTAAAATGATCTTAGTATGGAGTAGTAAATAACTACAAAAATGCTAAAGCATGTGCAATAATAAGTTTTTTAATAATTTATAAAGGCACTGTTTGAAACTCAGTAAACGCATTCGTGCGAAAGGAGGTGTAGAGTTGATGAAGAGATCGATTTTTCTAGTATTTGCCGTCTGTTTGCTACTTTTGGCCTTTATGATTGTTGGTTGCAGTCGCCATCCCAATGAACAGGAACTGAAGGCATTAGAGGAACAGAAGCAAGCCGCTGTAGCAGCGGAAACGAAAGCTACAGATTGTGGAAACGAGAAAGCTGCCCTGGAAAACCAATTAGCGGAAACGACCAGGAAGGCGGAAGAAATGAAGCAGGAAAAGGTGGCCGTTGAAAAACGCCTTGCTGAGTGGGAGTAATACAAACATGATGATAAATCAACTAAAAAATTGTGGAGGGAAGCTAATGAGATTTTCGAGTCGTTTTGCACTCTCTTTAGCGATTGCGCTTTCCTTCTTGCTGCTCTTTGGCATTCAAGCGACTTTTGCGGCTGACGAAATGAGCATGGATGAATATCGTGCTCAGCTGAAGCAATATCAAGACCAAGAAGCTGCTGCCAATCAAGCTGCAGAAGAATGTGCAGCCGCTTTAACGAGCCTTAAAGCACAGATCGAAGAGGCGCAAGCCGAAGTAGATAAAACCTGGGATGAAATCCTGCAGGTGATCGGCACGGACCAAGCCGGTGTCGATGCCTATGGCGATAAGGTTAAGGCTTTGGAGGCCCAGGTGGATGGGCTTTTGGCGTTGACTCCTGAAGAGCTGTTTAAAAAACGGGATGAGCTAAAAGCTGCCGAAGAACAATTGGCTGAATTGAAGAAGGATCGCATTTCTGTTCTCACCGAAATGCAGAATTCTCTCGCGGCTATTGAGGGTAAAATTGCCCGGTTGAAAAACAAAATGCCGAAAGCCATGTATGATCAGTATACCGTTGTGGTGGGTGATTACTTGTGGAAGATTTCCGGTAAACAGGACATCTATAATAACCCCATGCACTGGATGCGGATCTATTCATACAACAAAGATCAAATTAAAAATCCAGACCTGATTTATCCGGAGCAGATTTTTAAGATTCAACGCGAATGTGGCCCGGACGAATATCTGGTGGCAAAAGGCGATTTTCTGAAAAAGATCGCAGCCAATCCCGATGTGCTGGGAGATCCAGCCGCTTGGACCAAGATTTACGAGAAAAATAAAGACATCATTGGCGATGATCCACATCGGATTTTCCCATATACGGTTCTCGTAATACCGAGGTAGAAAGCGCAACATAAAATATAAACGTTCATGCGTATCGATCGGGCGTGCTTTTAATTGGTTTAGTTTTTTTGACGACAGCTTGTACATGGATGACGAGCAGTGGCCAATGTATGCCCAGCGATGCCATGGGGACGTTTGGATTCATAAACTCTCGATCTCAATGTACCCAGTTGTGGATCGAGAGTTTTTATTTTTTTAGAGGTCTATTTGGCGAACAACGAAATTGAAAAGCATATCCTGCTCAAGGGGATTGATCCTCTACTTTTTTTCGGTGCTCAGGATGCCCATATTAAAATTCTGGAAATGGAACTGCAGACCAAAATCATTGCACGGGGCAATGAAATGATACTGCGTGGCGAACGAGAAAAAGTACAGGATGCAGAAAAGGTCATTAATGAATTGATCTATTTGATCAATCGCGATGGTCAGATTTTGCCGCAGGATTTCGAACGCGTGGCAAAAATGCAAAATGTTGCAAGCGATGTAACCAGTCAAGCCCCCGACGTTGAATCGGTTGTCCTGTATACCAGATCCGGTTTTATCAAACCTCGGACCAAGGGGCAGGAAGACTATGTAAGGTGCGCGAAAGAGAATGATATCGTCTTTTCGATCGGTCCGGCAGGGACGGGAAAAACATTTCTCGCCGTAGCGATCGCCGTCGCCGGTTTGAGAGATAAAATTGTCGATCGCATTATTCTCTGCCGACCTGCAGTGGAGGCAGGTGAAAGCCTGGGATTTTTGCCCGGCGATTTTCGTGAAAAGGTGGACCCTTATCTCAGACCTTTGTACGATGCCTTGTATGATATGATTCCAAGCGACAAGCTCAAACGGCTGATCGAAACACGAACAGTAGAAATTGTCCCCTTGGCTTACATGCGCGGCCGCACCTTGAATAATTCGTATGTTATTCTTGACGAAGCCCAAAACACAACTTCGGCACAAATGAAAATGTTTTTGACCCGTCTGGGCGTGAACTCGAAAGCCATTGTGACTGGCGATATCACACAAATTGATCTTCCGGAAAAAACAATTTCCGGGCTAGTACAAATTCAAAATATACTTAAAAATATTGATGGAATTGGATATATATACCTTACTGAAAAGGATGTAGTGCGACATCAACTTGTGCGTAAAATTATCAAAGCTTATGAAAAGTTGAATCATAATTGATATCAACCCTCTGTTTTTTTAATTTGGAATGATAATGAAACATAAAGTAAATATCTTACATAACCGTTTTAATAAATCGAACAACACAGGGAGTCGAGATCGAAAAGGGGATGGAAATCGGCATACGCTGGGTGAGCTCCTGAAACAGTACAAGTATCAAATACTTGGCTTGATATTGCTCTCGATTGTGACGGCCTGGATGTTTCCGCGAGAAAAAACATTTCAATTCGCTGATTTGAAGGAAGGCCGGGTATATATTGGTCCCGAGATTATCGCAACGTTTACATTTGCCGTAAATAAAAGCCCGGAAGAATATGCAGCAGATGTTAAAAAAGCGCAGCAAAGCATCGCCCCTATTTTTCGACGAGATGATAGTGTAACCGTGGAACAACAGCAACAGCTGCGCGATTTTTTAGAACAATTCACTCAGGCATTACGTGAAACCGATAACGAATTTGCAAAAGTGAAAAGCCTTTTTCAGGACAATGGTATCATCGTTACGGACGAAGACGTAGAGTTATTAATTCGACCGGACGAGGCTACCGATGACCGCAGTAGCGGCAGTAGACCCAGCCGCTTCATGGGCACAACTGTCATGCAAAGGGTGCGGCCCATCACTTCCACCGTTCTTGCTATTATGAGCGAAATATATACAGCTGGCGTTCTTGATATAGAAAAAGAACAACTGACGCCGACTCCCGCAAAACTTTCAATCCGGCACGCAGAACGAGAAATGCTGGAGAACGCTGACTTTTGTTATGGCATGAAAGAAGCACAAAATTATATTCTGGATCAACTGCGCAACGAAGTAAACTTTACTGAGCCAAGAGTAAAAATTGCCTATCAAATTGCCACTCGTTTTTTGCAACCCAACCTGTTTTATAACGAGGCAGAAACGCGGGCGCGTATCGAGGAAGCGGTCGCCCTTGTACCACTCGCCAAGGATCAGGTGCTTGCCGGGGAACGCATCATTGAAGGCCATGAGCGTATCACTAAAGAGCATATTGATAAATTGAACTCTTATGCCATAGCTAAAGCCGAAAGAAGAAGAGAAGAAGGCGTAGTATCCCGTGTTATGCTGGGATCCGGCAAATTGGCCACCACTATTCTCATATTTTCGATTTTCATCGCTTTCATCTGGCTGGCCAGAAGGCATATCATCGACACCTCCCGTCATCTGTTGCTCATCGGTATCGTTGCTCTGTTGATGGTTGCCCTCACGTTCCTCATTAATCAGCTGAATTTATCGCCCTATCTTATTCCTGTGACCACCGGCGCCATGATTGTGACCATATTTTTTGATGCCTATACTGGGATTTTATATATCCTCTCTATCAGCCTGTTATTGGGCACCATGCGAGGTAACGAATATGGTATAACATTTGTGACGCTGTTTGTCAGTTCTTTCGCCATCCTCTCCGTAACACGGGTGAGGAAGCGCAATTGGGTTCTGCGCAGCATTGCCGTTATTATGGTGGCTTATGCTGCAGCCATAACCGTCCTGGATTTGCTCAATTATATTTCATTAAAAGATTTAATGTCCAACCTCGGATTTGGATTGATTAACGGATTTTTATCACCCATTTTTGCTTACGCCTTGATCGTAATATTTGAAAATGTTTTCGATATGACAACCGATATGACCCTGCTCGAGCTCTCGGATTTAAACCATCCATTATTGCGTCAATTGGCAATGGAAGCGCCCGGTACCTATCATCACAGCATCACGGTGGGTTATCTGGCAGAAGCCGCTGCTGAAGCAATAGGGGGTAACAGCCTTCTGGCGCGAGTCGGTGCCTATTATCATGATATCGGCAAGATTGAAAAACCGGAATATTTTGTTGAAAATCAAGGGCGCGGTCGTAATCCTCAGGAAAAATTGACGCCCACTATGAGTTCATTGGTACTTTTAAATCACGTTCGCCGGGGAGCGGAAATGGCCAGGCAATATGGCTTGCCGGCCGTGGTCGAGGCATTTATTTACGAGCATCATGGCACCGGTTTAATGAATTATTTCTATCAGAAAGCTGTAGAACAAAGCGAGGGAGAACCCGTTTCACAGAATGCTTTCCGATATCCGGGACCCCGACCACGCACGCGAGAAACCGCCATCGTTATGCTGGCTGACTCTGTCGAAGCCGCCACCCGCAGCTTACGGGACCCTTCTCCCAGTCGCATCAAAACCGTCGTGGAACAGATTATCGACGAGCGTTTTAAAAGCGGAGAATTGGACGATACGCCTCTCACGTTGCACGATTTATCTCGCATTTCTGAAGCCTTTCAAAAAATTATATATGGAACGTTTCATCGGCGCATCGAATATCCAAAGAGCGTTGCAAAAAATAAGGATGTGTAATAAACCGTGATTCAGATGGTCCGTAATATCCAGATTCATGTCCAATGCCCGAATTCCCGTCTGCCGGTGGGAGATATGGAACTTTTAGCAGACCTGATTTTAAAAAAATACCATAGCAGAAAAGGATGGCAGGTCTCCATTATCCTCGTCAATGATGAGCAAATGATCAGGCTCAATAGAACTTATTTTAATAAAATAATGCCCACCGATGTGATCTCTTTTAATATGGATGATAATGACCATCCGTCGTTCCTGCAAGGTGAAATTTATATAGATATAGATCAGGCTTCTTTACAAGCACGACGATATGGGGCGTCTTTGCAAAATGAAATCTTACGCCTGACCGCGCATGGCATCTTTCATCTGTTGGGATATACCGACGAAACTGAAGAAAGCAGTTTGATGATGACAAAACTTGAAGATGAAATCTTAACCGAATTTGAGCAGTTTGGTCGGAATTAAAAATCCCTTGACAATAAGGTAAATTTTTGATAATATTAAAAGAACGTCGCATATTATATTTTCCCAGATTCGGTATTAACTGGTAAATAGAATTGATACAGCGCCACCCACAGGGTTGCCGAAATAACTTGCAGACACCGAATCGGTGATTTTAATTCTGATGGAGGCTGACCATGCATGTGCTCCGATTTGATTACCGGGATTTATTTCGCGCTCCCAGATTGGCATTCAGCATGCAACGTATCTGGATACAGTTTTTTGGCATGAGTATTGGATATGGCGTCTATTTGGTATTAACCTATATTGCTTTCCTGATCAATGGAACTTCTATCACGCAGACGTGGGAGGCGTTCGGTCTTGCACCCTGTTTGTTTGCCGCCTGGGGTTCAATTGCCTGGTACGCCTGGTTGGCGTTCGCTTTTGCTATCTTTGCATTATTTTTTGTTTTTTTAATCACCAATACTGCCGTTGCCAGAGTGACATACATGGTTTCGAAGGGCAACCACTTTTACAGTTCGCGAGAAGCATTATCGTTTTCGTTGCGAAAAATGGCAGCCGTTCTCTCGACGCCTTCTTCGCTATTGCTATTGCTGGTGTGCATGGTTGTCGGCAGTATGATATTGGGTCTGATCGGGCGTATTGCCTATTTCGGAGAATTGGTTGTCGGAATATTTTCAATACTATGGTTCCTGTCGGCTTTACTATTTATTTATATTTTCCTGGTCTTTCTCGCTTCGTTTCTTCTAACACCAAGCATCATCGCTTGTACGGATGAGGACGCTTTTGAGGCTGTTTTTCAGACTTTTTCCATTACATGGGGGCAACCCTGGCGCCTGATTCTCTATGAGATCATTACTATCATACTTGCTCTATTTTCGATGGGCGTTCTTGCCTTTCTGGGTAAGCGAGCGATTATGTTGACAAATGTACTGCTCTGCCGTTTTATGGGTATGGATTATATCATCTTGTCTAATAATGGACAGGCGCTCGTGCAAAACTGGATCATTGCAATCGAAGCCCCCTTACGGGCCATATATCACAACTTTACAGGGCAAATATTTTTCACCAATGAATTTATCTATACGCCGACAAATAATGTGGCATTAACCATCGCCTCGTTTTTGTTTGCCCTCAGTCTGCTGTGTTTCGGCGCTTGGATTCTCGCTTACGGTCTATCGACATTTACAGTTGGTAATACCTTGACTTATCTTATTTTGCGGCATAAAAAAGATGGGGAAAATCTGCTGGAGCGAAAAGATAAAGAAGAAGAAAGCGAAGAGTCTGAGACGAATGAGGTGAGCAGCGAACAGGCGCCCGGATAAAGAAAAAAACGAGCCGGATAGCGGCGCCGGCAGCGATTAAGTTGGTTATGTTTGCTATCCAATGCAAACATTCTGTTTAAGACTGTCGGCTAAAACAAAAAGTTGGGCAACATGAGATGAAGCAGCGAAGGTGAATCGAAATGTCTGTATTTGTAAAAATTAAAGATAAGCAGTTAGGGCCCTATTCCTACCAGGAGCTCAAGCAGCTGGTGGGACAGGGTGCTTTCAGCAAAGAAGACCTGATATTCCATGAGGAACGGCAGGAATGGGTAAAAGCGGCCCAGATAGAGGAAATTCGTCAATTATTTCCGGACCAGCACTATTCGGCAACCGGGCGAACAGTTTTCGCTGTCGGTGGAGGAAAGGGTGGGGTTGGCAAAACCGTTCTCACCGCTTCAATAGGTATTGGCCTGGCGACATTGGGTTACAAGGTGGTCATTGTTGACGCCGATTTGGGCGGCGCGAATTTGCACACCTGCATGGGTATTTTGGAGCCGGAGTATACTTTTTACGATTTTTACTCATTACAAAAGGACAACCTGGTAGACATATTACTTGATACGCCCATAGAAAATTTAAAACTTATCAGTGGGGCTTGCGGCACGCTGGGGTTGGCTAATCCTCGCTACTCACAAAAATTAAAATTTATCAATCAACTGAGACGGATCAACGCCGATTTTATCTTGCTTGACCTGGGGGCTGGATCATCATTCAACGTCATCGATTTTTTCCTCGCTGCCGACCAGGGGATCGCCGTTACCTCGCCCGAACCCATGGCCATCCAGGAGACTTTTAACTTTATTAAAATATCGTTGATGCGACGACTCTTGCGAGAGTTTAAAGATAATCCACAGGTGATTTCAAAATTAGAACAAAACGCCTTCTCAGAATCAGGCCGCATGGCTGCAACCCTGGAATCGGTTATAGAGCAGATACGTATCATAGATACCAAGGCTGCTGAGAGTATGCAGCATACCATCGACCGATTCAAACCCTCCCTTATTCTGAATATGGTTCATTCCCAGGAGGAAATTAAAGAGGGTATGGCACTACGCACAGCAGTCGAGGATCTTTTGTCTTTAAAAATGGATTATATGGGTTATGTTGATTATGATGATTCCGTTCGCAAGGCGGTAAAAGAACTTCGGCCTTTTGTGATCGATAATCCAAAATCAAAAGCATCGAGGAGTCTGGCAAAATTAATCACCATCGGACTTTTAGGAAAAACAGGCTGGAGCGGTTTTAAAGAAAAACGGAGAGTACTAAAACACATAACCCAGGATGCAAAAACTTATCCGGCAAATAGCCTTAAAGAAAGCGATACCATTTGCTCGGTGCAATGTTTTTACTGGGGCGATTGTGAATACCAAAATGGCGGCTATCCCTGTCCCGTTCGTCATCTGGACCCCATTTTTCGACGTTAATATATTTCTTTTTCATAACCTTTATTTTAATTATAATATAAGGTGAGCAACAGGTTCACCTTTTTTATTGTGCAAGGTCGAAATATGAAGCTTTTCTTGTCATTATGGCACAGAACATCAAAACGGTTACATCCGTCTCACACCCTGGCGATCAGTTTTTTTATTTTCATAATGATCGGCACCGGTTTGCTCTATACACAATGGAGCTGCAATGGCGATCGATTAAGCTTTATTGATGCTCTTTTCACGGCGACTTCCGCCACCTGTGTTACCGGACTCATCACTCAGGATACCGGCGCCTTTTTTACACGGTTCGGGCAACTTGTCATTTTAGCTTTGATTCAGCTCGGTGGACTGGGGATCATGACCTTTTCCACCTTTTTCGCATATATCATCGCAGGGCGGTTCACTCTACGCGGCAGGGATTTGATCGAGACCAGTGTAAGCAGCAAACCAGTCCCCTACCTTGGGAAACTGCTGCTTTTTACAGTGGTCGGCACGCTCATCGTCGAGGCGATCGGAGCTGTCATCCTGACCTTTAGATTTTCACAGGACTATCCGCTGGACCGCTCTATTTATCTGGCTATATTTCATGCCGTCTCTGCGTTCTGCAATGCAGGATTTTCGCTGTTCTCAGACAGTTTAATCGCTTACCAGAACGATTGGATTATTAACGCCACGGTCCTCTGTCTTATCATTATCGGAGGCATTGGATTCTGGGTTCTTTATGATTTAATGAATTTATTCAAGAATGGCTCAGGACAGCTGACCTTACATAGCAAATTAGTTCTTACGGTGACCGCTTCGTTGGTATTATTCGGAGCCATGCTGTTTTTATTTTTTGAATGGAATCATACATTACAGCCCATACCGATGAATGGAAAAATACTCTCTTCTATTTTCCAATCTGTGACGGCTCGAACAGCCGGTTTTAATACCGTGGACGTAGGCGGACTCGATGAAGGCTCCCTGTTGATGCTGATGATTCTTATGGTCATCGGCGCTTCCCCCAGTTCTACGGGAGGGGGTATTAAAACCACAACGTTCGGAGTAATCCTTGCTCTTATTTTTTCTCGCTTGCGTTCTCAGGAACAGGTGCGGCTTTTTAATCGTGGTATTCCCGAGTCCATTGTATCCAAGGCTATTGGCATCAGTTTTTTCTGGATTGTTACTGTTACTGTTGCTGTGATGTGTTTGTTGGTCAGTGAATCGTATGGTGTTTTGGGACATGCCCCGCGCGGGATGATGATGGATATTTTTTTTGAATGCTTTTCTGCTTTCGGAACGGTGGGGCTCAGCACAGGCATCACCCCGCTTTTGACCAAGGCAGGGAAAGTAGTGATCATTATACTCATGTATGTTGGACGAATAGGGCCCATAACGCTTGCATTGGCGATTGCGAATAAACCGCCCTTACGAATCCGATATGCAGAAGAGAAAATAATTATCGGCTGATATTTATTTTCACGATCTTGTAAGATATTATCCATGAGGTTCGATTGATAAATCTTAAATTCGGTATTAACCGGTAAACAAAAGCGATGAGCCGATACATTCGGGATAGATGAATAATCTGGTAAACACCGAATCGGTATAAATTTTGACTTGAAGAAGAGAGCGAAAATATGAAATCCTTTGCTATTTTAGGATTAAGCAGTTTTGGCCATTATTTGGCCAAGGCGCTTTCTAAACAGGGTCACCAAATAATGGCTATCGATATCAATGAAGATAAAATTGAAAAAATCCGTCAATATGTCGATCGCGCCATTGTGGCTGATGCATGCGATAAAGAGACGCTGGCCGGCCTGGGCCTTGCTGAATTGGATGGCGTCGTCGTCAGCCTGGGTGAGGAGATTGATGCCAGTGTGCTGGTAACATTATATTTACGCGACCTGGGCGTGAAAAAGATAATCGCCAAAGCACTGACAGAAGATCATGGCCGCATATTGGATATTATCGGTGCGACACGTGTTGTTTTTCCGGAAAAGGATGAGGCCTACCGTGTGGCCAATACCCTGGAGAGCAATTACTTGCTTGATACGATCGTGCTGGGAGATGAATTCAGCATAATCGAGCTGGCGCCGCCGCAAGCTTTTATAGCTAAAACGCTGGGGGAACTGGATTTGCGCAATAAATATGGTGTCTTGGTTTTGATCATCAAAGAGGTGATCCCCGATAATGTGGTGCTCATTCCTACGGCGGATCGGATTATTAAAGACAGTGATATTCTGATGTTGTTGGGTAAAAATGAAGATCTTGAAAAAATAAAAAAGATGAAGTAAATTTGGTCGATTGATAATTATTTCGGAATATTCCTATCGATAGTTTGATTAATAAAAAGTAAAATATGTACCTTTTCAACAGAGGTGATTACAAAAATGCCACTTCAGGTTATTCATATCATCCGCGATATGACCGATCGCGGAGAGCACACAGCATCGAAAGTTAAGTCGTTCTGTTGTTCAGATACGGAAGCCCCATTACAGGTCAATTGGGAACCCAACACCGACATCGTAGAATGCGAGGATCATGTAGAAATTCGCATGGAGCTGGCGGGCGTTTCTCGCGACCAGGTGGGTGTTTTTTTAAAGAATGGCAGACTATTGGTGCAGGGGGTTCGGTTTGAAAAAAAACCACAAAACCCAATTTACTACCACCAGTTAGAATGGTCATACGGGTCGTTTGCCAAAATCATTCCATTGCCGGAATCGATTGAACATAATGATATAACTGCTACCCTTGATGGCGGATTATTGCAGATCAAAATCTCCAAAGAGAGCAAGGTAGTCGAAGTACCCATTATCAGCGAGCACAAATCAGAAACCGATAACCAACATGGTGAATGAACCCAAAATGGCCAACAAGCGGGAGACAATGCCCCCACAAAATAATGTTCGAACCTGTGGGCGCCAGATCGGCATGCGAAAAACGGTCTGAAATTGTCTCATAACATTTATTAACACGACGTATTTGGAGATACAATGGACGAAGTATTTGATATAAAAAAAATAGCCGCAGATCATGATGAGGTAACCAGGATTCCGGCACAGTTGCCTATTTTACCGTTACGGGATACGGTGATATTCCCCAATATCATAACACCCCTAGTAGTGGCTCGGGAAAAGTCGGTACAGTTAATCAATGATGTTGTCGCCGGAGATCGAATTCTCGGGTTGGTAGCACAGCGGAAAGCGGAGGTTGAAAATCCAGGAATGGATGATATCTTTATTTATGGCTGTGCCGCCGTTATTTTGCGGATGTTAAAATTTCCAGATGGTTCTCTGAGAATTTTGGTCCAGGGTTTATCCAGAATCAAGCTAAAAGAACTTGTTCAAACACAACCCTATTTGATCTGTGCCGTTGAAACATTAAGAGAGAGTTATTCTCCCTCTACAGAGCTTGAAGCTCTGAAACGCAATATCGCGATTCAATTTCAAAAGATTGTGAGCCTGATGCCGCAATTACCGGAAGAATTACAGGTCGTTGTCAACAACACAAATAATCCGGATAAATTAGCCGATTTAATTGCTTCCAACTTGAACCTGTCGTTAACCGAGAAGCAGGAAATAGTCGAGATTCTGGACATAAAAAAACGGTTGCGGAGATTAACAGTTTTTGTCAATCGTGAATTGCAGGTACTCGAAATGGGGTCAAAAATTCAGGATAAGGTTCAAACTGAACTGGGCAAGAACCAGCGCGAGTATTTTTTACGAGAACAGCTACGCGCGATTCAGAAGGAGTTGGGAGTGGGTGATGAGCGCTCGGCGGAGATCGAAGAATTGCGGCAAAAAATTATGGAAGCCGAGATGCCGGAACAGGCTGAGAAAGAATCGTTACGAGAATTAGAGCGTTTGTCAAAGATGCAGCCGGGTGCGGCAGAATATACGGTCTCACGCACTTACCTCGACTGGATGCTGGCATTACCCTGGTCAAAGGCGACAGAAGACAACCTAAATATTCAAGCGGCGGAACAGGTATTGGATGAGGATCACTATGATTTAAAAAAGGTTAAGGAGCGTATTCTTGAATATCTGGCTGTGCGCAAATTAAAGGCAAACACCAAAGGACCTATCCTGTGTTTTGTCGGTCCCCCCGGTGTGGGGAAAACCTCATTGGGCCGGTCCATCGCCAGAGCCATGGAGCGAAACTTTGTTCGCATCTCGCTGGGAGGCGTGCATGATGAGGCGGAAATCAGAGGCCATCGGCGAACCTATATCGGCTCCCTGCCGGGAAGAATTATACAGGGTATAAAAAATGCGGGGAGCAATAATCCCATTTTTATGCTTGATGAAGTGGATAAGATCGGGATGGATTTTAGAGGTGATCCGAGTTCCGCGTTACTGGAAGTATTGGATCCCCAACAAAATTTTTCTTTCTCTGATCACTATCTGGACGTACCCTTTGATCTGTCGAATACCATGTTTATAACTACAGCTAATGTGCTTGACACCATCCCGGCAGCTTTGCGGGACCGTTTGGAAGTGTTAGAACTGCCCGGCTACATCGAGGAAGAAAAAATACAGATAGCTTTTTCCTACCTGATTCCCCGACAAATCGAAGAAAATGGATTAAAGAAGAAAGATATTAAATTCAGCAAGTCGATTGTGGCCAAGATTATTCGCGACTACACACGCGAAGCCGGAGTGCGGAATCTGGAACGGCAGATAGCGACCGTTTGCAGAAAAGTGGCCAAAAAAGTAGCCAGAGGTGAACAAGGGCCATTTAAGATAGAGATGGAGCAATTGACCGAAATGCTCGGCCCGGTTAAATTTTACTCTGAAGTCGCTGAACGCACCAGCGAACCGGGTGTTGCCGTAGGATTGGCATGGACGCCGACCGGGGGAGACATATTGTTCGTTGAAGCCACCCAAATGAGCGGCAACAAGGGTCTGATGCTGACCGGTCAGCTGGGCGAAGTAATGCGCGAATCGGCTCAGGCCGGACTCTCCTATATCCGTTCACATGCTGAGGAACTGGAAATAGAGCAGAACCATTTCGATAAAAAAGATATTCATGTCCACGTCCCTGCCGGCGCCATACCAAAAGACGGCCCATCGGCGGGTGTAACCATAGCGACAGCATTGGTTTCGCTCATCCTGCAACGGCCCGTCAGAAACGATTTCGCCATGACAGGCGAGATAACGCTCCGCGGTAAAGTACTCCCGGTTGGCGGCATCAAAGAAAAAGTCCTGGCCGCCAGACGCGCCGGAATTCGTAATATTATTTTACCGGAAAGAAACAGTGACGATCTGGAAGAAATACCACCGAATGTAAAAAGAGGTATGAAATTTTACTTTGTCAACCAGCTCGATCAGGTCCTGCAAACGGCTCTGGCAAAACGCAGAAAGCATCGGAGAAAAAAATGACGGATTGGGAGCGCTAACATTGAACGATTTTGAAAAACAAAGAATACAAGCACATGAGAAACTAACTCAGGTGGGCCAGGAACATGTTCTGCGGTTTTGGCCGCAACTGTCACCTGCAGAGAAAGAGAACCTGTTAAAGCAAATAGAAGACCTGGATTATGGTTATTTTGCTGCGATAAAAAATATTTCATTTACGGCAAAATCTGCCAAACGTTCGCTCGACGACTTGAAGCCATTTCCGGTGATATCGCTGGCGAGGTCCGAGGAGGAGCGCAACCGTTTTGAAATAGCCAGGCAGAAAGGTGAACAGCTGCTACAATCAGGGAAAATTGGCATCATTCTGGTCGCCGGTGGTCAGGGCACACGATTGGGATACGATGGGCCAAAGGGAACGATACCGGTTGGACCCGTCACATCCAGGTCCCTGTTTCAATACCATCTTGAAAAAATGATTGCGATGGAAAGACGATACCGGATAACCCTGCCTCTTTACATCATGACCAGCACCTGGAACCACGCACAAACCCGAACCTACTTTGAGGAACATGATTATTTTGGCAAGGATCCGGCAACGGTCACCTTTTTTAAACAACGTATGCTGCCGGTTCTCGACCAGGATAAAAAGATACTTTTGCAAGACGCACATACCATTTCACTCGCGCCCGACGGGCATGGCGGTTTAGTGAACGCTATCGATAAGTATAACCTGATAGAGGATATGAAACAGCGCGGCCTGGAATTTTTATTTTACTTTCAGGTTGATAATGTACTCGTGAAAATTTGTGATCCGACTTTTATAGGGTTTCACGCTCAGGCAGAGGCCGAAATGTCTGCAAAGACAGTGTACAAGTCCCATCCGGATGAAAGACTGGGCGTGATGGGACTGTTGAGCGGAAAACCCGTGGTCATTGAGTACACGGAAATGCCGCGCGAGTTAAAAGAAAAGCAGAATGAAAAGGGCGTTCTGATTTTCGGTCAAGGGAGTATTGCTATTCACATGTTTGCGGTATCCTTTTTTGACCGGCTAATACAGGAGGGAGTGGCGTTACCCTATCATGTGGCACATAAGCAGGTGGATTATATCGATGCCGAGGGTAAAACGCAAAGGCCTTCTGAACCCAATGCTTACAAACTGGAACAATTTATTTTTGATGCGCTTCCTTATGCCCGGAGAGTCATGGCTATGGAAACGGAGCGTTCGGTGGATTTTAGCCCGATAAAAAACGCGGAGGGAGAGGATTCTCTCGATACCGCCCGGCATGATTTGTGTGAATTATTTGCCGGTTGGCTGGAAGAAAACAGGTTAAAAGTTGCTCGCGACGCAGATGGAAAGCTGACGCAAAAAATTGAAATCAGCCCTCTCTATGCGTTGAACCCTTCTGATCTGGCGGGCAAGGTGACACAAGACATGTTAGGGACTGGCGATATTCTCCTGTAATAATAAAAAAGGACGTCTACGACCGTTTTTTGAATGAATGAATCTGCAAACATATCACGGAGATCACCAGGCAGAAAACCGAAACGCTGGTGGAAACGCGTTCTGCGATCCCTTCTGTTTATCATGCTTGGTATGACGCTGCTGCTGGTGGGTTTTTATGTTGTTCTGCGTATCTTATATCCCACTGAAAAGCTGAAGCAGATGGCTATTGAGATGGTAGCCGAGGGAGCTAATCGTCGTCTTGAACTGGGTGACACTTATATTCATCTATTGCATGGATTTGTATTTAATGACGTTCGTCTAACATTGCCGGCTGATACAATAGCAAGCGGGGATGTTTTCCCCATCCGTTATGCTTATTTTCGCAAAATTGAAATGCAATACAGTTTGCGCCAAATTTTAAAAAGAAGAATCCTTATCAATAAAATAAATATTGAATCACCCGAGCTGGAAATTTTTGTCGATATGGAAACGCCTTCTGCCATCGACCTGGCGGAGCTTATCAGAACAGATACGGGATTCAATCTCCATTTAAACGAGCTTTCATTTCAGGATGCCAAATTTAAAATTATATTGGGTTATTCACAACTGGTGCAAAATATACATATCAGTCATCTAAGTTGTTATCTGGAGCAAATCCAGTTGCCACGCGGTGGTCTTGTGCAAAACGATAGTCTTTTTCAGGCAAACATCAAGGTCGTCAGTAAAAATTGCAAATTGCTCATCGAACAGATAAACCGGCTCGAGGAACGTACCCTGAGTGCGACGGGGACGGTTAATCTCAAGGCAGAGTTTGAAGCAAAAAGCCTCGCAGATTTGAAATTCGATTTTGATTTTTTGATGAATAACCTGATGATGACGGATGATTCGCAATTGGGTCTGACACAGTATCAGATAGACGCGCCCTTAAACATTAATTTAGGCTTGCATGCCGACGCAAAAAGAGAGGCGATATGGCTGGATTCCCTCTGTATGGATATCGACGGCCGGACCTGGCTTCGCCTTGTCGCACAGGTTGACAGTCTATCATCCATTGCCCGGTTTAAAGCGAAGGTTGAAAAGAGCCGGATACCGATTATGCAATTGCTCGACCTAACTCAGGAGTGGCTGCCGGAGTCGTTTGTGCAGCGATTCAAACCGATGAATCAAAATGCCTCCCTATCGCTTGCGGGCTCATCCGCGAACGGCTCTTTGCAGGGCGATATGAATTTCGCAGCCCGTGTTCGTCTCCTGCCAACCGGATTCGTTTACCGTGGTGATTCTCTCCACTATTTTATTGCCGGTTTTTCTCTTGATGTCGGTGCACAAGGACTATATTCTTCTGTTGGTCTACAGTCGATAGGATTGAACGCTCAAACGCGTTTTGATACGCTGGATATCAGATTGTTGCAGCAGCCATATTTCTACTCGGGCGGCGGCAGCCTGTCTGCGGAGATAGACCTGAATTCACAATTAGTCCCGACCACTATTAAAAGTGAACTGCAGGTGGATAATTTACTGGGTGCACAACTCCTTGGTGGATTAGAACTAACATCAAAGTCAACCATTCACAACATGGCCGGCAGTGGATTCGTCCGCCTTTATGATCTGGATTTGAGCAGGATTCCTGACACGCACATAAAGGGAGATGCTGCGATGCGCTTCACTGTTGCCATGCAGACGCTCGATGACATTAATGCCCAATTATCACTGAATACCGGATCGCTGACGGTCGCGCAGGAAGATGAGCCGCTGATATTCTCCCCCGCTAATTTTACCGTGCGTTCACGAGCGCGATTGGATTCTTCTTTTAAGATAGTCCGTTTGGATAGCCTCCGTATGGAATTGAACAAGATATTTGCAGCCAAGCTCATTGCCTCGATATCTCTGTCTGATCCTATCCAAGCCTGGTTGAATCTGGAAGATTTTACCCTGAACCATCAAGCGATGATGGATTTTGTCCCCGAAACGATTCGCGAACGCATCTCGGAACCGCAACTATTGGGATCCACTCACATCAAGGCGGAAGCGAATCTGGGAATGAAGCGTGAAGATCTGGATTATCGTGTAAAGGGTCATTTATATACCCAGAATACTTCCTATTATGCGCCAGCACAATTTCTCGCTATCGTCGGACTCGATTTGAACGCCGATTTTGCAGTTGATTCGCAAACAGGCGGTGAGGTTGGCTTTAAACTGCATCTGGATTCATTACGAAATAGTACCGTCGGCGCCGTTTCCTTTGCGAATAATCGTTTACATTTCAATGCAAAAAGTGTAAAGTTTTCTACCCTTGAACTCAGGGATGGAATGATAGAGTTGCCCGATTTATTCGCAATCGGCAAGTTTTCTGGGCGGATAGAAAATTTAACCGGCTCTCCTTCTGTTGATGCCCGGTTCCATCTTCAACAGGATGTTCGCGACACATTGCATCTACCGATGAACATGCGAATGATTGGCAAAAGCGATCTCGATCTCGATTTTCAGATGGACTCCACCCGGGCGATCATCAATGCAAATATATTGACGAATGCTTTATCGCTGTTTCTATCTAAAAGTACTGCTATCCAGGATGTCAACGCCCGACTATCGATCAGCCAGGATATCGATCTTAAACAGGGAAGGCTGGTTGGAAGCCCGCACTATACCGTACTCACACCGAGCAGCGCCTTGATGGATTATCTGGTATATCGCGATTATTATCATGCTGAAAACCTGCCGCTTTCCAGGATTACGATTGCCCGCATCGATTTTGCCGACTATCGTATCGAAGATATATCTCTGGATCTGTTTTATAAAGAAAGCCGTTTAGAGATTTCGGCTTTGATGGCAAAAATGTATGGCGGCAATGTCGCCGGTCGTCTCGCCCTGGATTTGGCTCAAGGGGAGTTGAACCGCGCCTCGTATACCGTCAACGCCCATTTTGCCAATATTAACTCCAACTTGATTTTGCCCAAACGAAAGAGAGATACACAAGAGGGCATCATAAACGGTAATTTGGATTTGCATGGATCAGGACTCGATCCGGAATCGGAATTTGATATTCAGGGACAGGTTTATTTCACAGAGATCGGCCCGCGGGTGGCCGATAATATCCTGCGGTCTCTGGATCCCCAGGGAAAGGATTCGGGTATCCGCACCACTCGTATGCTCATTAATCGTGGTTTTAAGCCTGAATTGATGACCTTTATTTTACGACATGGATATCTTTATCCTACCATCATATTTAACCAACCCTGGTATCTGCCGGTTCGGTTAAGCGGCGGTAAGGTGGAATTGGCGCGTATCCCGCTTGAATTTTTTATTAAGAGCACCTCTCCTTCTTCTATTGCTCCCTGAGGTGCCTGAGGAGGTAAAAAAATGAAAAACTATATGGTTGCTTTAGTTGTTTTCTTCTCACTCCTGTTCGGATTGCAATGCAGCATAAGAGCGCCGGAGCTAAATGTGACCGGAGAAAAGACCGCACTGGAAAATCAGGTTCTCGGGACCTATAAGCAGCTCGAGAGCGACACCTGGTTGATCGCTTCAAGTCGCGCAATCGGCAGCAATACCAACGTTGAAATGCCCAGCGCAAAAAAAGAGGTGATGGAAGCGGTGCAAAATCGAAAGTTTAACAAAGATGATGTCGATGAATTAAAACGCGAAAAAGTGATTGGGGAGAACAACCGGGGTTATGTGGAGGTTTTGCCTCACGAAAAATATCAGACGGATGAAGATTTTAAAAGGTATGTCGATCAAATCGTTTCTGAGGAGAACCGCGATCGTCAGATCATTTTTGCGCGGATTATCATGATTAACGAGGCGTCCGCCGGCGCGGACAAAGAAAAGGTGAACGATGTGCTGTGCAAACTCAATTATGACAATTCTGAACCGGGAACCATGATACAAACAGAAGAAGGGGAATGGATCGAAAAACCGGAATCTGAAAAGTAAAAGTCATAGCACATTGACCCGGTTATTGCTGTGCCTTCATCTGCCTGAAGCAACGATTTTCAGGCGCGCGATTCTAAAAAAATAGGTCCAGTGGTGCTGAGAGGTAAGGTCTGGAGGAAATATTTATTTGTTATCGTTCTGATTGCATTGATAGTGCGTGGAATCGGCATCATAACGAAACATACATGGACTCATGATGAGACCGTTTCCTACATGGCTGCTACCGGTCATCAGGGCGAATATCTGCGGACGATACAAATGAAAAACCCCCCATATGGGGCATGGGCAACCTGTAGAGAATGGAAAACCTTTGTTCAGGCGGATAGTCGATTTTGTTTTTCAATTATCAGCCGCGACCTGATGGAAAGTGATGTCCATCCACCTCTGTATTTTTGGCTTTTACATCTATTCTCTCTGGTCAATAAAGTAAAATTATCGACGGGCATTTGGCTGAATATGCTTCTGGTGTGCCTGAGTTCTTTATTGCTTTGGAAATTGGCTCTACAGGTGTGCCAGGATGAACGGCTTGCATTGTTTGCTGTCGCTTTGTGGGCTTGGAGTCCTGCAGTTATCCCGATCAGCCTTGAAGCCCGGCCTTATGAGTTACTGGCATTGGCGGCCATACTATTCGTCCTGGAACTAGTGCGATTTGCCGATTCGTCCGGGAGGCGAAGAACTGCTTTAATCGGTTTGTCATTCGCCACCTTATTAGGTGTTCTCACGCATTACCATTTTTATATTTTACTGTTTTGTGGTTTGATATATATCGTTTACCTGTCAATACGAATGCGGCTGAAATCAATACTAATGGCGCTCATAGCCATTATGGTCGCCTTACTGGCGGGTCATTTTGTTCATCCCGGACTATTCAAAGCGATAAAACGGATGGGATCCGAGCTGATCTTTTTCGATGGCATAATTAAAAGGCTGGACAGAACGGCACTGGCGGCATCTTCGTTTCTCAGTAATATTCATCTGTTTCAGTATATCCTGATTGCTGTCGGAATATATTTTTTGATCAGTTTTATGGTAAAATACAGGTACAGACGAACAACCTGGAGGAGGGAGACCTCCCCTGCAGGCGCTGTTTTATTTCTGGGATTCGGTTTTTTCTTCATTACCGTTTTTCTGTTTATTCTGGGATTTTCGCCTGCTCACGCTATGGGAGAGAAGTATCTGTGTGTTGTTTGGCCATTAGCCGCGGTTTTTGCGGCCGCTCTGTTAACTCTAAAAGATGTTCGTCATCAATTGCTTCCGGTTTTTATAATGGTTTTCATTTTTTTACAGAGCGCCATTATACTATCGCTCCCTTTTTTTGAAAACCTGGAGCAAAGGGATATTAGATCTCTTTTGAGAAAACCCGATGCCGTTGTCGTGGATAATGTTGCGCGCGGAGAATTGTTGCGTTTGATCTGGTATGTGCCGGAGGACAAACAGGTATTTGCCGCCAATCAGTCCGATTTGTTGCAGCAACCGGCATGGAGTCGGGACCTGACCTGCAATACGATGTTCATCAGTAAATGCTCGTATGGAAATACGGCTGAACGACAAAAAGAAATATTAAAAAAATGGCCCTTGAATTGCGAATTAATCCGATTCAATGGCTCCCCTTATTTATCGGGGCAGCTTTTTTTTGCTGCGGATAGGTAACCATCATGGAACATAACTCGATCATATTCAGGCTGCGGTTCGCACCCATCATACTCCTGGCCGGTTGGTTGCTGCTCGGCGTGAAAGAGGTGGCTTGGTCGCAAGATGCGGAAAGTTCCGTTGAAAAGCCGGATTTTTATCAGGTAACCACTCATCCGGATATTGATTTGTCGCCTCGGATTTCGCCGGATGGCAAATGGATGGCTTATGTTGTACGGCAAACATATAATTTTGATATATGGGTTCGCGGAACCCGAGGGGGGCGGACGCGGCAGATTACTTATACACAAGCCGACGATTTTTATCCGGTATGGTCTCCGGACAGCAAATCATTGTTCTACGTCAGCCAGACAAAAGATGCAGCTGGCGATATTTGGCGCATCCGCTTGAAGGAAGTCAAGCGCAGCATGTTCCCCAAAGGCGAACCGGAGCGTATCACCGATTACCAGGGATTTGATGGATATCCAGCCGTTTCCGGTGATGGCAAAAAGATCGCATTCGTTTCGGATCGCAGCGGTCGCGATGAAATCTGGCTTTATGATGAAGACACCCGTCTGACCGGTCAACTCACTTTTTTGGGCGGCACCCACCCCGCCTGGGGCGTTAACAAGAATTTACTCGCCTTTACTTCGTTTCGATCCGATCCGCACTGCAATGGTGACATCTGGCTGATGGATCTGACTGAAAATAATCCCGCGAGTGCTTTGGAAAGTAAAAATCAAGAATCGCCTGAGCCGGCTGTCTGGCCATTAACATATGGTCCTGCAGCGGATGGATTTCCATCCTGGTCGCCCGATGCAAACCGGATTGTCTTTTTACGCTTTGAGTTTGATACCAACGGGGACGGTGTTTTATCTCCGGCTGATTGCGGAGAACTCTGGCACATCAAAGTTGGAGTACCCCCGGAAGAATCAATGCAATCCGAGTTGCTCCAATCTCCATTCAGGGATTTACTGCAAAGATCTTTTAATCCGATGATGGTGAGGGCAGCTACTCCGTTGACGAGCAGCGGTACAAATATTATGCAACCATGGTATGGCGGTGACCGGAGGGTATATTTTACTTCAGACCGGGGAGGGAATCTAGATATCTGGTCTATCCCTGAAAGTGGTCCCATCCCCAGACAGGAAAATGTGCAAAGCCAGCTCGATTATGTCGATCAGATGTATCCCCTGAATGCACGGGCATCCCTGCAAAGTTTGGGGCCATTATACCTTGGCTTCCGTGAGCTCTCTTTCTCGTCCAAAGAACGCCGCACGCTTTGGGATCGTATATTGGCCTTGAAATATGTTATTGAGTATTTTCCCGAAGAACCGGCCATAACGGCGCAAACTGTTTATGAATTGGGCGTCAATTATGCCTTTTTAGGTTTTGAAAGGCAGGCAAGAGATTATTGGCAGACCTTATTGCAACGTTTTGCCGATGAACGAAGAATTGCCTTCTATTCTGAATTGGCTTTGCTGGGATTGAAGGTTGATACAACTCCAGATGTTCGTATGGCTGAGGACTTTAGAAGGGAAATCAACAGTTTAATAGAAAAATATAAGGATCAGGTTGAACCGGCTTCGGTTGCTCAAATTGCTGTCGGTGATCTTTTTTACCTCTCGGGCGATCATATGCGCGCGTTCCAGGAATATGCCAAGGTTCAGAAAAATTATGCAAAACAACGAGATGCCTGTGCCGCAAGTCAATTAAAGATAGGCGATGTCTTTAAAGAATTTGCATCCCAGCAGGAGGTCATAAACGCCTATCTCGAAGTGCTTAAGAATTATCCGGATCAGAGGCAATGGATGGTGCCGGCTCGCGAAAGGATACTCCAAATCCTCACCGAAGGTACTCATAGCGATCAGGAGCTTATCTCGCGCTACCGGGAAATAGCTGGTCAATATACAGATTTTGGAATCCTGGCTGTGGAGGCACAGTATAGAATAGGACAATTACTCTATAAGATTGGGGATTATAGAGAGGCGGGGCAAGAATACGAAGTCATCGAAACGCTGTTTCCGTCTCTTCCTGTGGAAGTCTTCAATGCACAGATGGGGAGAACGGAGGCGTTGATACAGTCCGGCGAAAGTATGAAAGCCTTTGATTTGTTGCAGTCGCTTGTTATAAAACATAAAGACTCGAATAAGGCTTTTGCAAATCAGGCTGAAAATAAATTGGTACAAGCCTATCTGTATTCGGCTGATCAATTGCGAGGGGGTGGGGATTTACAATTAGCCAGCGTTCGCTACCGAGCAGCGTGGATGATTGATCTGCGCAACATCCACGCTCATAGAGGATATCTGGAATGCAAGTATTACATGCGGGCTATTGATGATGCCATTATCGAATACAGACAGTTAAACACACTTAATCCCGGCAATAACATTTTGCAATACGCTTTAGGATTGGCTTATTCTTATAAAGGCACGGAAAAAGCGGAATTGGATGGTGATCCGGATGGCCTCGATCCCTATTATCTGGTTTCGAGATCGGGTGGTACCATCGCCCGCGCCCTTTCCCTCGATTATACCCTGGTTCCGGCTTATTTAACCATAAGCTATAATGCTGAGATGATGGAAAATTATGAGGCGAGACAAAGAAGCAAGCCGAAACCTTTTTTAACCAAGGTGTGGCGTACCCTCACCGCTCCTATTATCAGTTTATATCACAGCTTGACGTTTTATGAAGAAACCAAGCCGGTGCGATATTATGAAAGGGCAATACACGAGCTAAACAAGGCTATCGTGCTAAACGATGAGACTGTTGATCCCAAACTGGAAGCGAGTCTGGCGCTTAATTTAGCCAATAACTACTACAACCTCGGCGAGTTTGGCTATGAGAAAGCGTATGAATTTTATCAAGTCAAACTGAAATACGATTCTGCCTTTGTTGACAAACAGCGGCAGGCCTTAATTTACGAACGCATGGGGCACTGTGCGCTGGTTACGGAAGATTTACAAAAAGGTCCGGAATTTCTCTTACATGCCATTGAAATGTATCAAAAAATGGATAACGAGCCCAGACTTTTGCTCAATATTAAAAGACTGGCACTGCTTTATGAGATCGGCCGTCAATACGACATGGCTATCGAATATTATCAGCGAGCCATTGACATGGAGGCCAGGTATAATGATTACGATAACTTGCTGAGGAGTTATCGCAGCATTGCCTACAATTTTCTTAACCTGAAAGAACCAGCCGATGCAATTGAATATGCGCGCAAGGCCTATAATCTTTTACAAAGTGGCAAGGTGAAAACCGTAAAAAGTGAAGCCAGCCGTATTAAAGTGGGGTTTTTAGGTCTGTATGTACCGATCCCTTTTATCGATCTCAGCAATATGGCCGGTGGATCAACACGCAGTTTTTCTACTGAGGATGAACTGGCGCTCATCTATTCCATCTTTGGCGAAAGTTACGTTCTGACCAAAGACTATGATAGCGCTATTCCATTTTTTTTGAAAAAGATAGAAATTTTTCACAAGAGAAAAGACGATCGTGCCGAGGCCATTTTTTATAACAACCTGGGTTATATATATTTTCTTCGCGGTGATTATAAAGAAGCCTGGAATTATTTTCGCAGCTCCTTGCGGTTGTGTGAAAAGAATAAAATTTTCCAGGGAATCATTGAAAACAATCTTAATCTGGGAAGGATCGTCAGCAGCTGGCATCTTCAGAAGAAACAGGGGCAAATACTACCCCTGAATCAGACGGAATTCCAGGCCTATATCGATGACGCAGCGGAGAGAATTAATATAGCGTTTAAAACACTCGAAGAATCCGAAGCGTTTTATAGTCGTGAGAGGTGTCAGCTTTTGTTACAGCTGGCGGAACTTACAATACTATATTCACAGGAAGGGAAAAGCGAAGGTGTTTTGGCGTCCATTGAAGCATCGCTTCTGCAAATTGAAAAAGCTACCCTTGCAAGCGTTTATCTGAAAGAAGTGCTGGAAATCAGTCAGCGCTATCGATTGTCTGATATGGAAGCAATGGCGCACTATGCTCTGGGCGAACTTAATCGCTCCATCGCAGATTTCGATAACGGTTTAACTTACCTGCAAGATGCTCGTCGCATTGCATTACGGAATGGATTGTTTGAAATTCTCTGGCGTATCGATCTTGGTTTGGGCGACCTGCATGTTGCAATGAATCGTGAGACAAAGCATCGCCTGATCATCCAACAGGATGCCAGTGAATTCTATTTTGAAGCCATTGATATTCTTGAGACACATCCTGAATTAAGCAAAGACGATGTGGTGCCGGAAATGCGACAGGCGAAAAAATTGCCCTATCTGCGTGCCATTCAATATTTGGCGGCAAAAGGAGATACGCTTGGTTCATTAATTTTTGCCGAGAGAATGCGGGCGAAAGCCTATCTGGATTTGGTCAATTCAGAGGAAATCGTTTTACGAAAAGAGCGGCACAAGATTTATTTCGGCAATGCCCGTTTTGTGCAAAAGAAACTGGATGAGATAAATAGCAATTTGTTGCGCGCCAAAAACCAGGCGGACATACCGCCGTATCAGGTGCGAGAGTGGCAGCGACAACGCCGTGATTACCTCGAAGAATATGAAAATATTATCGAAAATGTGCGAGCCGAAATCCCGGAATTAGAAAATATGGTACGCGTCAATCCGGTCGGGCTCGCTCAGGTACAACAACAAATCAATTTTGACGAAGCACTTGTCTTTTTCCAGTCATGTGACAGTACCATGTTATCCTGGACTATAACCCGGGAAGCGATCAAACTGTCGGTTCTTCCCATAACGTCTCGGAAGTTGCACGATAGCATGGCGACCATGATACGAACCTTGCCGCAAGCTGACAGTTTGTACAGCAAAGGTCACATCTTCGAACAATTGATGAGACCCATAAAAGAACTTGCTGAAGAATTCAACCGCATCGTCTTGATTCCTGAAGGGCAAATGGTTTATTTCCCCTGGAACGCCTTGATTCTCTCTCAACTAAAGAATAATACTTTTTCCCAGGTTTCGGCAAGTACAAGTCTCACCGCCTACTATTACGCCAGCCAGAAGCGGAAAATTCAAGGCGATCGAATCTTCATCGCCGACAACCGCAATTTGGCTCAGGAACTCGGCAACCAGCGATATCGAGTTGTTCAGCCCACACCGACCGCGCAACAAAAAGTATCCGAGATTCAGTTCGGAGCTATGTCATTAAGCGATATCATCCACTTGCGGATTGAAAGCGAGTGGAACACGATAGATCCTTTACAATCAAAAATTGGATTCCGCATACCACGCTCCGCACCAGCTGTCTTTAATGTTAAGCAGCTTTATCAGAATAATTTTGCCGCCGGATTAATGGTATTGCAACCTAATACATCCCTTATTTCAATCAAAAGCGACGAACCCTTTTTGGCCTGGGAGCGTGGGCTTATCTATTCGGGTGTTCCAGCCATGATGCTGTCATTGTGGTCCGGCTCGGCTGAGAAAGAGGAAGCATTCTATCGTGATTTTTATGCGAATTTGATGGAAATGCCGCCCGGGAAAGCCCTGACGGCAACCCAGATGAGTCGGCTTTCTCGCAATGAAGATATTTCGGAATGGGGTCGATTTCAGTTGTTTGGATTTGGCGGCATGACATCGGAAGAGGAGCAACTGTATGCTGCCGAAGGATTTTCCGGCAAGGTGCGTCGCGGTCATAGCGCATTCGATTTAGGGGAGTGGTCGGATGCCATTCGATTCTATGAAGAGGCGCTGCAAATGGCCGAGCGTCAGCGAGAGCAGGAGAGCATCGCGTTATTGAATCAACGTATACTGGAAAGTGCCGTGAATGGCGCGCTATGGGAGAAGGCGATTGATTTACAGAATCGTCTGCTCGAAGAAGCGGAAAATGCCCGCGACATCAGTGGAATAGCAAATAGTTACAATAATCTGGCTTTTTTCCATACTCAGAATGGTCAATTTAATCAGGGAGTGGCATTTAAAGCCAAATATAGCGAATTGGCTAATAGATACGGTTTGCATCAGGAGGAGGCAAAATCCCTGCGAGAAATGGGTCTTATCTATGAGCGCGGCAATCAACCGGAGAAGGCACTGGAATTATTTCAACAAGCCAAAGAAAAATTCGAACAGATTGATGACCGAACGGGCACGGCACAGAGTCTGCGCGATATGGGGCGAATCTATTTCATATATTTCGATAACTATACGGCTGCTCTAAAGGTGCAAGAACAGGCGCTATCGATTTTCCGGCGAGGGCCCATACAAATGGATCTGGTCGACGCCTGGCAAAATCTCGGCCTTATTCATGAAAAAATGGGTAATTATCAATTGGCGCTATCCTGTCAGGAGACCGCTTATGATCTGGCCCTGCAATTGCAGGACTTAAAATACATCGGACTGGCTCATCAATATCAGGCCAATGTTTTATGGAAAATGGGTAATTATCAAGCGGCCCTGCAGAACCAAAATCACGCCCTGGAAATATTTACCGAATTGGGCGACGAAAAATTGTTGCAGGTGGCACTCGCCACCCGGGGTCTCATCGCCTTGAGTTTTAATCAATTTGAGCAAGCGCTGGCGTTTGAAGAACAGGCCCTGCAATATGCCCTGCAAAGAGACGATCAACACGATCAGGCTATGATCCACAAAAACATCGGGCTGGTCCATCGAGCGCAAAAAAAGAATGATCTGGCATTGGTAAGTTTTGAGCAGGCGGCGATGATCGATTCAACAATCGGTTCAAAGCGCGGATTAGCCTACGATTATCGCAATCTGGCCGCTCTCTACGGAGAAGAAAATCGCACCGCCCTGGCCATACAAACTGCTTCGCGGGCCTTATCCATGAGTGTGGAAATAAATGATGTGCGCAACCAGGCGCAGAGCTTATTGGCGCTGGCTCATTTGATGCAAGAGACGGCACATGTGGATACCATCGCCGTGATACTGCAAAAAGTCGTGCAATTATCCGAAAGCCATTTTATGCCGGAAATCACCTGGCGGGCTCAGAAAAAGCTGGCCGAAATCGAGCGCGATCGCAACCATATTCCGGCCGCCATCGAACAGTTTTATCGAGCCCTGGACACCATTGAAAGCATGCGGGCGCGTATTCAGGTAGAAGAATACGCCGCCGGATTCATTGATGACAAATTGGATGTTTATGGTGAATTGATTGACCTGCTTGTAAAAGAGAACAAGGCTGAGGAGGCATTGATCGCTTGCGAGAGAGCTCGAAGCCGCAGTTTTCTCGATATGCTCGGTCAACGACGCATCGATTTTTCTTCAACCCGGGAAACAACCCTGATGTCGGTTCGGGATAGTCTGCAGGTATTGCTGAATCAAGCTCAAACGGAATTGATTTTTCTACGCTCCCTTCAGGATATCTCACAAACCCGACGTATCAAGGAACTCGAGTCACAGGTAGAGTCGCTTCGAGCGGAATTCTCCCGACACCTCCTCACGATGCGAGAATACAATCCGGAATTCTCCGATCTGGTGCAACCGCAACCATTACAGATAGATACGATTAAAGCCTTGCTCCCGGATAGCACCGGGCTGATCGAATATTTTCTACTCCATGACAAACTGATCATCTGGCTGGTCACCTCTCATTCTGTTCAGGCGGTGACAACCGCCCTCACAGAATCACAGCTCGACCAGGATATATTCGACTTGCGTCACAGCCTCGAGCGCCAGCTGTCCTTCGACGAACTGGCCAAGCGAATCTATGGTTATCTGATCCAACCCCTGGAGGAGAAATTGGCGCGCCTGAATCATCTCATTCTCATTCCTCATAAAAAGTTGCATTATTTGCCGTTTGCCGTCTTGCATGCGGGCGATAAAAATTATTTTGCTTTTAATCATACCCTGTCGGTCTCACCCAGCGCAACCATCTTTGGATACTGCTTGAAGAAAGGGAAAATATTTTTATCAAAGGATGAAAAACAAATGGATGTACTGGCATTTGGGAATCCCGATTTGGGTGATCCCAAGTTATTTCTGCCATTTGCTGAGCGAGAGGTTAAGAGTTTGCAACGTTTTTATCCCAATGTTGAATATTATCTTAACCAGCGCGCCAGCGAAACACAATTAATTGATTCCGCTGCCGATGCGTCATTACTCCTGTTTAGCTGTCATGGTATGTTTGATGATGCCAACCCGTTATTGTCTGCCCTGCTTCTGTCTCCCGATGACGCCAATGACGGGCGTCTGGAAGCTCATGAAATATTTTCATTGCAACTGGACGCTGCGCTTGTGGCGATGAGCGCTTGCGAAACCGGATTAGGCACTATCCGCAGCGGGGATGAAGTAGTCGGACTCTCCCGCAGCTTTATCTATGCCGGAGCGGCCTCGTTGATGTCCAGCCTCTGGAAAGTCGATGATTTAGCGACCGCTGTGCTGGTTAAACGGTTTTTTCGCTATCTGGCAGAAGGATATTCCCGCGCACAAGCATTACAAAAAGCCCAGAAGCTGGTTTATGAGGCCGTTAATCCCTACCCGGCCTACTGGGCGGCCTTTACCATCACCGGCGATTTCAGGTAAAGCATCCTGTGGGTTTCTCTGGAAAAAACAAAAAATGAAAATGCCGCTCATCAGAAAACTGACTCTGATCCTCATTCCGACACTGGTGCTGCCACTCGTCACCTACACCGCCTTTCAGGTTTTCCAACGCAGTAAACAACAGGCATTAATCCAGTCCATTTATGAACAGCAATTGAATAGCATTCTATTCTCCATTAATCAAAATTCATGGGACCGTTTGAATAGTTGGGCCGGTTCTGTTAATACAATACTATATTACAGTAAGAACTGGAGAAACGATGATCAGGTTGAAACAAATCTGATCAGGTTGATGAAACGCTATCGTTCCATTGTTGCAATCACCATCTGTTCGGACTCGAACCAGATACGATCGATCGCCGAACCGGAGGTTGAATCTGTGCTGGAACTTCAGCGGATGCGCTCAAGATGGAGGACGATTTTGCAAGATTCCGCCATTGGAATTGAAAGAATGTTTAGACTGGCAAGGATGGATTATATCAGACCTCTGGTGATTCCATGGGAATCGCAGCGCCAACAATCTTTCACCTGTTTATTGATTCCTGTTTCGCAAGACGCCACGATTACGGCGGAGGAAAATCTTGTAGCAGGTCTGTTTTTGAGTAATATTGATTATATTGAGGAGATAGTAGCGCGCAAGATAGAGGAAATGCATTTGGAGGGCTTTGTCTTCGCCATCAAGAAACAAACCAGCGATCAAGTGTTATACTCAACTCGGGATGTGGCAATTGATGAGTTTGAACAGAAGGCGCCTTTATGGGTTCTGCCGGATCTGGAGCTTTTAGTTAAAATGCAGGGGCTCACCTTAACCATGTTGTCCAAACGTCAGGCAACCTTGAATCTGTTCCTTCTTGTTGCTGTGAATTTCCTGTTTCTGTTTGGCATTTTTTATCTGGTACGCAATATGAAAAAGGAAATGGCGCTGGTCAGGTTAAAAACCGATTTTGTTGCCAATGTTTCCCATGAGCTTCGGACGCCTTTAGCTTTAATACGCATGTTCGCTGAAATGCTGGAAATGAAACGTGTGAAATCCGAAGCAAAAAGGAGTCATTATCTTCGCACCATCATGAACGAGAGCACGCGGTTGACACAGCTTATCAATAATATCCTCGATTTTGCCAGGATCGATTCACACAAGAAAGAATACCGGTTTGTCAGAGCGGATATAGTCGAGCTTGTGAAAGAGACACTGGACATGTACCGGTTTCATTTGGAACAAAAGGGTTTTTCGGTTTTGGAACAAATCGAACCGAAAACACTGATGATAACCATGGATCGAGATGCCGTAATACAGGCTCTGGTCAATTTATTGGATAATGCGGTCAAGTTCAGCGTTGACAGCAAACGAATTGAGGTCACACTTTTGCAGGAGGATGCGTCTGTTCACCTACTAGTAAAGGATTATGGCATAGGCATACCTGAAAGTGAAAGGAAAAATATTTTTGAGAAATTTTATCGCGTTGAAAGCAGCCTGGTGCACAACACCAAGGGTAGTGGGCTCGGCCTGGCATTGGTGGATCATATCATGTGTGTGCATAAGGGAAAAGTGAGAGTGGACAGTAAAACAGGACAGGGCAGCACCTTCACTCTGATCTTCCCAATCGATGACCTGCAGTAATAAAAGTGAGAGAATATTGGCATGGCGAAAATATTGGTTATAGAAGATGAAACAGAAATGGCCCAAGGCTTGAAGGATAATTTTGAATTTGATGGGCACACGGTTTTAATTGCCGGCGATGGCGAGCAGGGTTTGCAGATGGCCCAGAATACCGATATACACCTCATCCTCCTGGACATCATGCTACCGAAAAAATCAGGCCTCGATGTCTGTAAAGAGCTGCGCGCCATGGGCATCAAAACACCGGTCATTATGCTGACGGCCAGAGGACAGGAGATCGACAAAGTGCTGGGATTAGAGTTTGGTGCGGATGATTATATCACCAAACCATTCAGCGTGAGGGAGCTTTTAGCGCGCGTCAAGGCTGTATTACGTCGGTATCCGCCGGTGGATGGCACAGCAGAAAAGAAGATTCGTATCGGCAAATTGACTGTAAATTTTCAACGCTATCAGGCCGAGGACGATAAAGGAGAGGTCGAACTGACCCATAAAGAATTTGATATGTTAAAATATTTTTATGAACACAAAGGCCGGGTTGTAAGCCGGGAACAACTCCTGGATGATGTCTGGGATTACAACGCGAGCCCTACCACACGGACCATCGATAACCACATTCTCAAACTTCGTAAAAAAATAGAAATTAATCCGGAACATCCCCGGCACCTGCTCACTGTTCATGGAATCGGTTACAAGTATATCGAATGACTGCAGCAGCGAGTGTACGCCGCTCCACTGTCCGTGAACACGCCGTTTTATTAAATTTACATTTTTTTACATCTATTTACACAGCCATGACAACAAAAACCGCGGCAATGAGTATATTTCACTTGAGAGAGGAGGAATATCCGATGAAGTGCTTGCGGATTATTGTAGTAATGATTGGCTGGTCTATGACGGTGTGGAGCATGGATATGAAACGTGAACTCGATCTGAATGGCTCCTGGCGCTTTGAAATCGGCGATGACCCGGTTTATGCAACCAACCTGTTCGATGATTCTGAATGGGAGATGATTCGTGTGCCGGGTCGCTGGGAAGATCAGGGCTTCCCCGGTTACGATGGGTATGCCTGGTACCGTACCACTTTTCTGCTATCCGCCCAGTTGAGGGACAAAACACTTTTTATTCACTTGGGTCGGATCGATGACGTAGATCGTGTTTATCTCAACGGCCATCTCATCAATGGGGAAGGAAGATTTCCCCCCGATTTTGAGTCGGCATACACAGTGGACCGCTGGTATTATTTGCCATCTTCTTATTTGAATTCTGAAGGAGCAAATTTAATTGCCGTCCAGGTGTACGACGATTTTTTAGAAGGCGGAATCATTTCCGGTTCGATCGGCATCTATTCCACGCGCCATCAACCCGACTTGCTTGCAGATCTCACAGGCTTTTGGAAATTTAAAACAGGGGATAACCTCGGCTGGGCGGATGACAATTTCAAAGATGCGGATTGGGATAGCATCCTGGTGCCGATCCTCTGGGAGTTTCAGGGGTATGAAGACTATGACGGCTATGCTTGGTATCGAAAAAAGATCATCATAAAGAACGAATGGCAGCGGGAAACGCTTATACTGGCGCTCGGCAAGATCGATGATATGGATGAAGTGTATTTCAATGGTCAAAGAATTGGTAGCACCGGGCGATTTCCGGTCCATGATGCAAATCCCAATAATGTATTCTGGCTATATGAACGATTTTATACAATTCCATCCTCGCTGGTGCGCTGGAGCGGTGAAAATACCATCGCCGTCCGCGTTTACGATATCTGGATAGACGGCGGCATCTATGAAGGGCCTATAGGTCTGATGACCAGAGAAAGCTATCAAAAATACGACCCGGCGAAGCAAAACCGTATTTTCGATTTCCTCAAAAGTGTATTTTTTCCCGAATAATTTTTCGAGCTGTTACGGAAATGACGGCAGAACTCATTATTCTGCTAACCATTTCAATGTTTATGATAGGCTTGACTATTTTATTCATTGGAATCTATGCGCTCCGTTTACGAAAAAGAATAGGTCTGCATTGAAGCGGCCAATTCTTTCCCTAATAATTTCAGAATCCGCTGCTGTTGCATCTGCCGGTCGGTGTTGATGATGATCGTGCGGATGTCCTCTTTGTGTATTTGTCGCGCCAGAATCCGCAATTCTTTTTCAATATGACCCATTCGAGTCAGGGGCACATTAGCTTCACAATCGGATAGTATAACGAGTGTTATAATTCCAGACGGATTTTTTCGCTTTTGTGTAATAATGATTTGCCGCACCTTTTGCAGTCCATCCGCCAGTGGCGTCGCACCGTCACACGGTATGTCTGAAATCTGATCTCGAATAATCTGGATACTGCGCGTCGGATGCAACAGGATATGGGCTTGTTCACCTGAAAAAGCCACCAAGGCCAACAAGCATTGATTTCGATTAATTCGGTTCAAAAGCATCAGGGCAAAGCCTTTCGCCAGTTGCAACCGGTTTTCAACCAGCATCGATTCGGAGGCGTCGACGAGGAAAATAATCAGAGAGCTTTGTATCTGTCTTCTCTGCTTTACATAGATATCTTCGAAAGCAATGCGTTTTACCCCATTGACCGGTATTGTTGAGATGTGGCGTCGGACGTGGGCGCGCAGGGTGGCATCCATGGCAATATGGGCATCACATTGGTGCCGTTGTAGCTGTAGCGCTTTAATAAAACGCCCGCGACAGGAATCGGGTAAGCTTCTATTTGCCGGAAGGGATTGTCGTTTCAATGGCTCGCCAAGAGCTTTCCCAATATCTTGTTCGCGAAGGCTGAAAGTGGGTTCAACGGGATGGCTTAATTTTTTTTTTTAAGGAAATCAAACAAAATGCTGCCGGCAGCGCCTGAACCGGGTATTTGCATGCTTTCGGCGTCCAATTCCTTGATCTCCGATTCCGGATAGTCTTCCAAAGTATGAGGTGGCGGGGCGCCGAGTAAAGTCTCCAATGTGTGCTGAATTTTGTGTTTCAGTTTATCATAAGTATCGAGCGGTGATTTTTTAATGCGATGCAGTAGCACCAGCGGGGCCACTTCCATCAAGTCATCCTCCGAGGCCGACGGCTTTTCCAAAAACGCTGCCAATGCGCGGGCGGCCTTGATGAGCGTAATATCCGTACGGTGGCCGTGAACCTGGAGGGCCAGGGCTATTTTAACCGATCGTTCGTACAAGGGCTCCGTTATTTGGACGTTTGCAAGGTGGTTTTGTGCCTTTACTATTTGCCCCTGCAGCAAAGCCTCTTCCCTGGAAAATTGATCGACCAATGTTGCAGTATTGGTTTCGAATTGAATACGGCGTCTGATAATTTCCCTTCGATTCTGTTCGTCTTCGAGGCCGGAGATTTCCACGCAAAATGCAAAACGATCAAGGAGTTGCGGCCGCAATTCGCCCTCTTCAGGATTCATGGTGCCAATCAAAATAAATTGCGACGGATGAGCATAGGAGATGCCTTCTCGTTCCACCATATTGACGCCAGAGGCTGCTGTGTCCAAAAGCAGATCGACAATATGGTCATCTAAAAGATTAACCTCATCGATATAAAGAATCCCACGATTGGCAGAAGCCAGCAAACCGGGCTGGAACTGTATTTCGCCCCGGGTCAAACTCTTGCCGATATCGAGCGATCCCGCCACCCGATCCTCGGTCGCGTTCAGCGGCAATTCTACAAGGGGTATTTTCTGCTCATGGGACGGTAACTTTTCACCGGCCTGAAATCGTGCGAAACACTCCCTGTGCATTCGCTCTGGATTGTCCGGCGGGCAATGATAGGGACAATTTCTCACAACCGTTATAGAGGGAAGAATTTGCGGCAGGGCCCTTATGGCGGTGGATTTGCCGGTACCTTTCTGCCCGCGGATCAACACGCCACCGATGGTAGGATCAATCAGGTTCAGGATCAGAGCCGTTTTCATGGCTTCCTGCCCAACGATGGCGGAAAAAGGAAATATTTCTCTTGATCTAACCATAATTTATTATTCAAAGATAATAAGCACTGACATAAAATTCAAGAGAAATAGAAAAAATCTCTTGCTTTTATATTTCGACTTTTGTTTCTTAAATTATATACAGTGTTTGATGTGATATGCATTCGTCAGGTTTCTTTCAAATAATATACGGCTGATCTCAAGGGTATTTGATTTTCTCTCTCGAAGATGAGGGGTGGTATCGCTTATAACCTTAATTTCTCTCGTGGACGACAAAATATGGAAAAGACGCTCGCTCTGATGTTGGCAGGTGGCAGGGTTGACGAACTCTCTGTGTTGACGTTGTATCGCCCCAAATCGGCGCTGCCGTTTGGCGGCCTCTACCGCGTCATTGACTTTCCTCTGAGCAATCTTATGAATTCGGGGATCGAACGCATCGGCATTCTTTCACAGTATCGGTCCGACTCGCTCATAAACCACATTGGCTCGGGCGCAGGATGGGATATGATCGGCAGCCAACGCGGCATCACCATGTTGCCGCCGATGAAAGGAACGCAAAGTTCCGACTGGTATCGCGGCACGGCAGACGCCGTATACCAGAATATGGAGTTTGTCCTGCGCCATCATCCGGATTATGTCCTGGTATTGTCCGGAGACCACATATATCAAATGGATTATCAGGACCTCATTCAATTCCATCAGCGCATGGAAGCCGATGTCACCGTGGCTTTTGTATCGATGCCGCAAAAGGGGGCGGATCGGTTTGGCCAGGGAATCATTAGTGAGGAAAATGAAAAGGGTGGGCGTCTGTTGCGCTATGTTGAAAAACCCAGTCAATCAATATCTCCCTGGGCATCCATGACCATATATTTGTTTAACCTCGAAGCGTTGATATATATCATGGATGTCATGATGCGGCCTCCGGCGACGGAACATTTTGGCCGGGATATTCTACCCGTATTGTTGGATCAGAAAAAAGTGTACGGTTACCAGTTTAGAGGATGTTGGGCCTATACGCGCACCATCGATGAGTATTATGAGGCCAACATGAATTTATTGGAGGACAACACAAAGTTCAATATCAGCGACTGGATGGTGCGAACCAATCTCGACAATGAACACATTCGTGATCGGGCCCCGGCTATTCTCGGGTCCAACGCTTCTGTTGGCAGATCGCTGATTCATCATGGATGTGTTATTCATGGGACGGTAAAAAATTCGGTGATTTTCCCGGGCGTCACGGTCGACAGGGGTGCTGTAGTAGAAAATTCGATTCTTATGTTTGACAGCCAGGTTCGTAGTGGCGCAAACGTCAATAGAGTCATCACCGACGTTGAAGTGCACGTCGGGTGTGATTCGAAAGTGGGGTGTAAAGAAAACAAAGGCGTCAACAAAGAATATCCGGATTTACTCAATTCCGGCATCTCGGTGATCGGCCGTAATACCCATCTGCCTGCTCGCATAAAAATCGGCTGTAACTGTATCATTTATCCCAATAAAACGGAATCGGATTTCAAGGGTTTACAGATTGCTCATGGGAGGACGGTGAAATGAGAAATACAGTAGCCTTTTTGTTAGCAGGAGGCATGGGCAGTCGCTTGAATATTCTCGGATGGATGCGAGCTAAGCCGGCAGTACCTTTTGGCGGTTGCTACCGGCTTATCGATTTTACATTGAGTAATGCCATGTATTCCGGTGTAAAACAGATTGGAATCCTGACTCAGTATCGACCATACTCCCTCATGGGACACATCGGCTCGGGTGAGGCGTGGGATCTGGTCGGGCGCACACGATGTGCAAAAATATTGCCTCCTTCCACGGGAATTGATGATTACGACTGGTATCGCGGTACCGCCGATGCAGTTGCTCAAAATATAGGCTTTGCTACCCGTTATGATGCCAAACGGGTTTTGGTGCTTTCCGGCGATCATATCTACAAGATGAACTATGCCCCCATGGTCGAATTCCACAAGGAAAAAAATGCCAGGATTACCATTGCCATGATGCCGGTCCCCTGGGAAGAAACGAGACATTTTGGTACCGGCATCACCGACAAGGCGCAACGCATCATCGATTGGGAAGAAAAGCCCGAGAAGGCAAAGTCCAATATGGCGTCCATGGGAGTGTATGTCTTTGATGTCGACTTTTTAATACAGGCTTTGAAAGATCGGAGTGGTCACGATTTCGGCAGACATGTTATACAAGACGCCATTAAAGATAGAAATGTGTTTGCCTATCGATTCCAAGGCTATTGGGCGGATGTCGGGACATTGAATGCGTACTGGCAGGCCAGTATGGATATCCTGAATCCGGATTCGGGTTTAAGACTGGGCGAGTGGACGGTGCGTACCAATTATGATGATGAAAGTTCACAGGGCGACCGAACACCAGCCCGAGTTGGACCGCATGCCCGAGTTTCCAATTCCGTCCTGTCCGCCGGTTGTGTCGTGGATGGTTTGGTGAGTAATTCTATCCTCTCTCCGGGCGTCCGAATTGAAAAAGACGTTCAGGTGCATGATTCGGTGATAATGCAGGATAGTGTCATCCATTCAGGGGCTGTACTAAATCAGGTTATTGCCGATAAGAATGTAGTGGTGGAGGCGGATGCCTGTATTGGTGGGGGAGATTCCGAACAACCCAATGAGAAATTTCCTCAACATCTGTACAGTGGCTTGACGGTGCTCGGTAAAAATGCGCATATCCCTCCAAAAATTAAAATATTTGCTAATACTATCGTTGAACCACTGGCAAACGACAGTAGTTTTGGTCACATTAATTTATCAGTGGGGAGTTATATTAAGCGTTAGAGAGGAGGATGCTATGCCGGTTAAAAGACTCAAAGAAGCCCTGGATAAACATAAAATGAAATATGTGGTGGTCAGCCACTCGCTTGCATATACTGCTCAGGAGATTGCCGCAACGGCGCATGTGCCGGGTAAGGAACTTGCCAAAACGGTTATGGTGAGAGTTGACGGCAAAATACAGATGGCGGTTTTGCCGGCTTCCCGACAAATTGATTTCTCAAAATTGAAAAAGGCTTTGCAGGCTAAAAAGGCTGATTTAGCAACAGAAGAGGAGTTCAGAGGGCTTTGCCCGGACTGCGAATTGGGCGCTATGCCGCCTTTTGGTTCTTTGTATGGCCTGCCCGTGATGGTTGACCAATCCCTTGGAGAAGATGAGGATATCTATTTTAATGCGGGCACACATCGGGAACTGGTCAAAATGGCATTCGAGGATTTTATTAATATTGAGAAACCCGATATGGTCGATTTCAGCAAACCCTAGGCGATTTTTGCTTGTTTTGAATTTAGACGGATTGTAAAATCGCTAAAATTTCGCCGAAATAAATGCGGTGATAGTCTCTTTGCGGATAGTTGTGTGCAATGCTCGCATCAAGAAAATGCTCGTAGTTAAAATCGTCCTGATAAATTTTACGGCATTCCAGGATCAACTGAGCTTCGGCAAAACAGGGCGCCCTGACAATGGTGGATGACATGGGCGACAGACCGGACTCGCTGATTTTATCCCCCTCTCGACCCGATTTGTTACCTAACAACTGCAGGGCACTCCGATACTGCGAGGAAAAGGCGCACAGCGTGAAGGTTGGATACTTTTCCATAAATTCGTACGTGTAACGCGTCGGCCGCACCACTACCTGCGCAAATGGCTTGTTCCACATGATACCAAAGCTGCCCCAGGCCACCGTCATTGCGTTAAAGTGGCGGGTTTCCCAGTCACCACTGGTTAACAATAGCCATTGGTTTTTCCAGAGATCATAAATACGGACGGTGAAGGCGTCCACTGCAACGCTTTTAAATGCCATTTTACTCCTGCTTCGCTTGAATGAGCTTTTTAAGATGATAATATAAAAAAACGCAGCATCTTTTCAAAGCCAAATAAAAAAGCGGTGCAGGAAAATCCTGACGCCGCTTTTCCACCCGGACAGGGGTGATTTCGGTCGATCTCATCTCGCTGTGAGATCAGGACCTTTTTTTACAATTTGTCTGGGCTAAATGATTACCTTGTAGGTGAACCCGAAAGGTCATCGAGACCTTTCGGGTTGGGTCACTATTTATTTCAGGAGCTCCATTTTTTTCGTTTCTTCAAAATCATTGACTTTAATGCGGTACAGGTATGTTCCACTGGGCATGAGTTGACCGGTGTCATCTCTGCCGTCCCAGATAACAGAATGCTCTCCGGCCGACACCTGTCGTGATACCAGCCGACGAACCAGCTGTCCGCGCAGATTATAAATGCCTAATTCCACATCCCCGGCTTGCATCATTTTATAATTTATCTTGGTTTGTGGATTAAAAGGATTGGGATAGTTTTGATCCAATCCATAGTTTTGCGGCGCTGTCTGAACCGTCAAGGGCCCGTGCATGGTCATGACACCATTGTAATTAATATCAGCCAGTTTGTAGTAATAGGCTTTGCCCGGTTGAAAGGTCTGATCGGTGAATTGATAATGATGCACACTTTGACTGGTGCCGGCGCCCGGAATCATATTTTGCGTAATACGATTATAATTACCCTCCAGTGACGCGGAGCGGAAAACATGGAATCCCAGGTTCTCGGTTTCTGTTTGCGTCGTCCAATCTAATTGGACCGTATTGTTGACAAACACTGCTGTGAAAGAAGATAACTCGACCGGAACCAAAATATCAACGGGATAATCTTCCACTTCTCCGTCCGGGGCAGGTCCGGTTGGCAGAGCGATGGCCGCGCTGTTGGAGCTCACTCGGAACCTGGCATAACTGTGCCCGCTGGTTTGAGTGGCGGAACCGGCTGGAACCACCGGATACATGAGGATTACTTGGCCGGCGCCAGTTCCAGTCCATTGGCCGCTGGCCTGTTCGCTGGCATCCCAGACCTGATCGCCGTTGTAATCAACCCAACCGTAAACGTATACCGTCATGAATGCCGGTGTGCTCACATTTACGGTTACGTTGCGGGACTGTCCTTCGGTGAACACCAGTTGTGCCGGATCGACACCGTCTTCATCATCATTTCCATCGTCGTCATCATCCCCTGCGGCATCACCTGCTAATTGATGGGAATCGGTTTCGCCGTCTATCAAGCTCCCCATCAACAATCCCGGCAAGATCGTATGGCGAGCGCCATCGCTCGCAAGAAGTGATGGATAATTGGGGTCCGGGGCGTCGCCAAAATCGATATCGGGTTGCGTTTCTTCAATGATTACCACATAATCTTCCACCTCCCCGTCCGGAGCCTCGCCCGCCGGCGTCATGATGAAACTTGCATCAGAACACAAACGCAGTCGCATATACGTGCGCGTGATCGGGATGGCCGGCGCTGTCGGGAAAACCAAGTTGACATTTGATAGTGCGCCAGTTCCAGTGCCGGAGGTCTGTGCAAATTCATCAACATCGGTCCAGTCGCCATCGGCATTCAGGTCGATCCAGCCGCTGAGGCTGTAACTCTGACCGACCGGGGCCATAATCGGAATCGAAAAAGATGGAATGACGCCGACAGAGAGCGTAACCGTAGTAGAAACAAAGGCATCTTCATCGTCACCATCGATATCCAGGTCATCCCCATCGGCCTCGGCATTTCCCTGGCCGTTGGTGTCCATATCAATGGCATCGCCAATATGAAAATTGCTGAGGATAATATGGCGCCCGCCATTCTCGCTCAACATCAACGGGTAGTTATTGCCGTCGGGCGGCACATCGCCGAAATCAAGCAGACCCTGATCCGAAAGGATTGTGGCTGTATAGTCTTCCACTTCCCCATCGGGCGCTTCACCAGCCGGCGACATGATATAGCTCTCTTGCGAACAGAGACGGAATCGTATATAAGTGCGATCCGTCGGGATTGTGGGCGCCTGTGGGAACGTAACGGTGATATAAGTGGTACCACCCGTACCAACACCGGAGGCCTGGGCGAATTCATCGGAGTCGTCCCAATCTCCATCGTCGTTCATGTCGATCCAACACGACACGCTAAAGGACTGGCCGATAGGTGCAACCACGGGAACGGAGAAGCTTGGAATAACGCCCACCGCAAGCGTAATATTAGTATCGGTGGTAATGTCTTCATCGTCGCCGTCGATATCCAGGTCATCCCCATCGGCATCACCCGTGGGCTGTCCATTGGTATCCATGTCGACGGAGGAGCCGAGATAGAAATTGGGTACAATCGTATGACGGCCGCCGTCCTGCTCGAACATCACCGGATAATTAAAACCGTTAGTCGGCGCGTCGCCGAAATCAAGGTCTTGGGGTTGTTCTATGCTGGTAACCGTATAGTCTTCCACCTCGCCATCCGGCGCGATGCCGGTTGGCTCGGCAATACTGGTATCACTGGTGCTAAGACGGAACCTGGCGTAGGTCAGTAAAATGGCGGCAGACGGCGCTTGGGTGAAATTTAATACGACCGTCCCAGGTCCTGTGGCCGTCACCGAAGCCGATTCACCCGGATCGGCCCAGCTGCCATTGCCATCCAGGTCAATCCAGCCGCGCACGGTATAAGTTGTATTCACATCCGCCGTTACAGGAATCGAGATACTAGGCGTCATACCCACCAAAAGTTGTATGGGCGTGGTATCGATGGCATCTTCATCGTCACCTTCGCTGTCGAGATCATCACCGTCGGCGTTTACGTTGGGCTGACCATCCGGGTCCCTATCGATCGCAGTGCCCATATTAAAACCAGGCACGATGGCGTGTCGCGCCCCGTCGCTGCTGCTCAGGGTCGGGTAATCGGTCGCCACACCCGGATCGTCAGGCGCATCACCCCAATCCAATTCCAGACAGATGGTCTGTACTTCGATACGGTAATCGATACGGCTGTCCGGATCAATGATGAAATTAAACAGCAATCGTTCGCACGCCGGTTGAGGTATAATGCCGTCAAATGAAAACTCTCGGCCGTTATCAAATCCGTGTGCGGGTGTAAAAACATCCTGATCCATTAACTGGCCCTGGCCATCCGGGGTTGGAAACGGATCGCGCGGATTGACAGGACAGGCGCCGGGATTGTTCAGCCAGCTCATCAACGGGGCATTGCCGCCGGAGATGATGAATTCACCCGAACCGCTGACCGTCCATTCAACCTGTACCCAGACATCTTTGGCCAGAAACTCATTAAACTCATTGGGTACATCTACTACAGCCGTTACCAACTGTGCCTGCAATTCGGCATCAACGGGATCGACACTCGCGTTGAAAACCGAACCCGTTGTCACAATCCGGTGAAAATGTGGATACCCTTGCGGATTGCTCCACCACCATGGCGTGTTTGCGGCCCAGGAAAACTGTACGGTGATCAAAACAACCGAACAGACCAGCAGCAAAAGCCAGCTTTTTGAAAACAGGACTTTCATGTTGTGCCTCTCTTCTTTAAATATTTGTAAGTAATTTTTTTAAATAATATATTTTACTATGCTTGTTATGTTGTCAAATTTGATATTAACCCGCAAACTAAACTGAATAGGAACCGAATCGGTGAGAATTTTATGTTCAAGGGTAAAATCGATTGTTGTCGATTGTTTCCTTTTAAAAGCAACTTGCTATTCTCTGGTTGTTACCTTTATGTCCTTTGTTTGAGTGGCAATGAGGCATGATTGCCATAAAGCCCTCATATTTATTGTCAAGAATGTGATATAAAATCTATAAAAACAGTAATGAAAATTATGAGATATTATTATTTTTCTTTGACGCAGGGTAATTATTCAAAAAACGTACCAGTAATAATCATTGGCGAGAAGGCCTCCTGTAGATGACCTCTTAAATTCTGGTGGATGGTCGTACAACTGTTGTTGCTTTTTTCAAGCTACTTTGGTAAATTACCTTTAATGTAATTAATGTAATAAAGGCGGATTGATTTCTATGAAACAAACCAGTAAAAAAACGAAAGTTGGGCGGGATGAGAAAAGCGATGTTGTAGTTGAACTGACTCCTGCCAAGTCGGGTGGCTTGCGCGTGACGCTGGAGAGTTCGGTGAAGGATCTTTTTGGAGAGCAGATAGAGCGTACGGTTCTGAATACGCTTCAGGCTCTGGGTGTACAACATGCACAGATTCATTTGCAAGACAACGGTGCGTTGGATTTTGTCATTCAGGCGCGCATCGAGGCGGCAGCGCGTCAAGCAGGGCACGTTGTCGAACTCGAAAGATCAGAAGGCAGGAAGAAGAAAGGATTCAGGGATCGATTACGCCGAACGCGACTTTACCTTCCCGGAAACAATCCGGATCTCATGATTAATGCGGGATTATTTGCCGCAGATTGCCTCATTCTTGATCTGGAGGATTCTGTGGCTCCGTCGGATAAGTTCGCTGCTCGTATCCTGGTGCGCAACGCCCTCATAAAGCTGGATTTTGGCGCCTCCGAACGAATCGTGCGAATCAATCCACTTTCCTCTCCGTTCGGGAAGGAAGACCTGGAAATGATCGTACCGGCTCTGCCGGACACGCTTTTAATACCAAAGTGTGAAACGGCAAAAGATGTGCTTGCAGTGGATCGTATGGTGACGGAATTAGAGAAGAAGGCAAGGGTTTCGGCTCCCCTTTATTTTATGCCTTTGATCGAATCGGCAAAGGGGGTCTGGCATGCGTTTGAAATTGCCTCCGCTTCGCCAAGGAATGTCGCGCTCTGTTTTGGCGCCGAAGATTTTACCGCAGATATCGGAGCCGAGCGCACGGTGGAAGGTACAGAAAGTTTTGTAGCAAAATCCCTCGTTTTGCTGGCGGCAAAAGCTGCAGGTTTGCAGGCCATCGATACGGTTTTCTCCGACGTGCAAGATATGGAAGGCCTGGTTGCCGGCACGCAAGA
>JAFGSU010000517.1 GCA_016934435.1 Candidatus Zhuqueibacterota bacterium
CGATATTTTTTCGCCAGATGATGACCGAAAAAACTCGCTTCCTCGTGGGTGTGCAACAGGTTGTACCGCTGGTGGCGCAACAACCGGCGCGCCCTGAGATATAGCGCCCCATCTAAAAATATCTTAGCCGCCGAAGGACCGATTTTCACATTTTTTATCAACGGAATGGAGCGCGCACGAAATATGCGCAGGCCCTCCATCGGCACATCCTGCCCGATCGAATAGGTGGCCAAATCCACCTGATGACCCAGAAGCGTGAGGGCTTTAATCCGGTGTAAAACACTGAAAGGGGTACCGCGCGGTTGGAACCACGGTTGCGGGGCGATCATCAATATATGAAGCGTACGCGCAACAGGAGGTACTTCAAAAGCTTGCATTATTCATCATTCCATACTCAGATTCTGTTTTTACGGGTCCCATTATCACAGGCCATGTCATCATTCCATCTATCAGAACGCATGCGAACGCTCGATTGGGTTGCCGCCGCATGGGATGAAAGCGCTCCATCCGAATCCATGGCAAATTCATTCCGCTCCGTATCCGATCATTACGACGAAAAACGTTTTAACCAGAATACGAATATCAAGCCACAGCGACCAATTATCGATGTATTCCAGATCCATCTTCATCCACTGATCAAAACCGATTTTGTTGCGACCACTCACCTGCCAGATGCAGGTAATACCGGGTCTCAGACTCAAGCGGCGGCGTTGCCAGAATGTATAATCTTCCACTTCGGTCACCAGCGGCGGCCGCGGGCCGACAACACTCATATCGCCCATGAGCACATTGATGAACTGCGGCAGTTCGTCGATGCTGGTTTTGCGCAGGATATATCCCAATTTGGTAATGCGCGGATCGCGCTTCATTTTAAATACCGGGCCGTCCATCTCATTGTTTTGCAACAGCTCCTTCTTGCGCGCCTCGGCATCGATGACCATGGAACGGAATTTATAAACGGTGAATTTGCGCCCGTTGAGACCACATCTCACCTGCTTGAAAAATACCGGCCCTTTGGATGTCAGCTTAATCAGGATGGCAACAATGATCATCAACGGGGAGAAAAAAATCAGTGCAACGATCGAGATAACCAAATCCATGGCGCGCTTGATAAATAGCTGCCATTCCTTGGCGTGAAAAGTCTCGAACTCCAACAATGGGAATCCATTGAAATCGGTCTGCCGCGTACGGGCAATATGTAGATTATACAAATCCAGAGCGATGGAAGTGGAAACACCGACTTCCTCGCAGGCGAGGATGGCTTCTTCAATTCGATGCAGCCACAACCTCGGCACCACAAAAATGACGCGGTCGATGACCAATCGTTTGACAATGAACGGGATATCCTGAATGCGACCGATGACACGGTAGCCGTCCACTTCCTTGCCGTACATGCCGTGCTCATCGTCGATCAAGCCGATAATGTGCAATCCCCAATTGGAATGGAGACGTATGGCGCGGATAAAATCGCGGGCGCGTTTTCCGGTGCCGACGATGAGCAGGTTCTCCCGGTTGTAGCCGCGCTTATGGACGAAATCCAGCACAAACAACAGCATTTTCTTCTCAGAAAGCAACAGGACAAAGGCAAAGAGGGTGTACACTGAAAAATAAAGCCGACTGGTGAGTTCGAGTTTTAATAAAAATATCAGACTGCCGGATGCCAGAGTGGACCAGCCACTGGACACAAACACGACCCAGGTGAATTTTTTAAAAGAGCTGGTGCGATACCCGCTGTACACGTTGTTGAGTGAAAAGATGCTCAACCAGATGACGGGAAATCCGAGAATCATCTGCCAGTATTTGGAGGCAAAATAGAAAAATCCGGAAATAGTCGGTGAAACGGCATAGGCTTTGACGTTCAAATCAGCCACAACGCGAATATATTCATCGCCAAAATAGGCCAGCGGAAAAGCCACCAGGAGCGTAATAAAGTCAACGCCCTTCATGATATTTCCGAGGAATCTTTCCTTTTCAGATAACATATCAGATGGTTACTTTTTGTAATTAAGATTGTACATATGCGTCTTTCACCCATGCGGCAAAAAGGTGAACCCCGTCTTCAATATTGGTACGGGGATCATAGTTTAATTCCGTGCGCGCCAGCGAGATATCGGCATAGGTAATGGCCACATCGCCGGGCTGCTCGGGGAGATACTGGATGACGGCTTTCCTGTCCAGGGTTTGCTCCAAAAGTTCAATAAGGTATCGTAATTCAACCGTCTTGGACTCACCCAGGTTATAGATATGATAGCCTTTGCAGGTTTCAATGGCGGCCATCACACCCTGGATGATGTCCTGGATATAGGTATAATCCCGGCGCGACGAGCCGTCGCCGAACACCGGCAACGGTTGATGCGTATAAATAAGCCTGGCAAATTTATGGATCGCCATATCGGGTCGTTGTCTGGGCCCGTAGACGGTAAAAAATCGCAGACAGGTGATATCGAGCCCGTAAAGATGATGATAAGTATAACAGGCCAATTCGCCCGCTTTTTTGGTAGCGGCATAGGGCGAAATGGGATAATCGACCGGGTCCGACTCACTGAAGGGTACCTTGTTGTTATTGCCGTAGACGGAGGAAGAAGAAGCAAAAACCATTTTACCGACGCGGTATTGGCGGCATAAATCGAGCAGGTGCAGCGTGCCTTGCACGTTAACTTTTTCATACAAGAGCGGTTGTTGTATAGAAGGGCGTACACCCGCGCGCGCAGCCAGGTGGACCACCAGATCATAAGTGTTCGATTGAAAAACATCCTGTACAAACGACCAGTCTAATATATCTCCTTCCAGGAGACGATAATTTTTATTGCTTGAAAAAGCCGCAACATTTTTGCGTTTGATGTTGGGATCATAGAACTCGTTAAAATTATCCAGACAATCAACCCGATGATGTTGTGACAAAAGTTTCTCGCAGAGATGTGAACCTATAAAACCGGCGCCACCGGTCAGCAGGATGTGCATACATTCGTCCGTTAATAGTGATAGTAACTATAATTTTTAACCAAGGTTTTTTCCGAACCGTTCATAACCACTCCGACCAGATTCGCCGGAACGGATTGAAAAATATCCAGTCTTTCCTGTGCAAGTTTGCGATTGGTTTTGCCGGAGCGCACTACCACCACAATAGCCTGTACCTGTGTGCCTAACACCACCGCATCAGTGGCGGCTTCCAAAGGCGGTGTATCAAAGAGAATCGTATCAAATTTACGCACCGCTTCATCTAGAAAACGCTTCATAAAAAGGGAACCCAGCAATTCCGAAGGATTAGGCACCAGCGCGCCGCAACTGATAAATGACAGGTTGGGAATATGTGTTTGCTGGACGACGCTGGAAAGGGTTGCGCTGTTAGAGAGATAGTTGGCCAGCCCCGGTTCTTTGTGCATGTGAAACGTATTGTGCAGTACACCGCGACGCAGATCGGCATCCACCAGCAGGGTATTGGAGCGTTGCTGTGCGAAAATAATAGCTAAATTCGAAGCGGTGAACGACTTGCCCTCTTCCGGCGCTACGCTGGTGAGCAGCAGGGTGCGAATGCGTTCGTTCTTGCGCGAAAACATGAGATGGGTGCGCAGGGAACGGTATGCCTCGCCGATGGGCGTCGGGGAGTAATCGTGCGTAACCAGCTGTCGGTCGATCTGCTTTGCCTTTTCGAAATCATGATACTCGGGAATATCCTTAAAATTCACAACCGGGATGGCGCCCATAACCGGCAGCTTGAGGTATTTTTCCACTTCCTCCGGCGTTCGCAGCGAGCGATCCGCGATATCAAGCCCCAGGGAAAGGGCCATTCCAAGTATTAATCCCAGTCCGGCGCCAATGAATATCTTTTGCTTTTTACTGGGATTAATGGGTGATGTGGGACGGATGGCACGGTCGAGAATGGCGATCTCGTCCTCAACCACGACATCGCTGATATCCATTTTACTGATTTTTTCCAGCAAAGAATTATACTGTTCTTCGGCGATCTTTTTATTCCGCTGCAAATCCACCAGGCGATACTCGTCATCCGGCAGCTTTTGCATTCTCATCTCAATCTCCTCCAATTTTGAGCGCGCTTCTGTTTCTCTTTCAGCGAGCGTATTGCGAAAATTCGATGCAAAGGCAATGATATTATCCTGGGTTTCCCTGATTTGAGTGTTAAGTTCGGTTAATGGAGGATAATCCGTCGAATAATCTTTGTACAAAAGGGCATATCGGCTCTCCTGGTCCTCGAGTTGATCGCGTAAGAGAGCTAAAGCTGGTTCACGAGCCATGGCCGTAAAATGAGCCAATTGTCGCACAATCAAACGGCGATATCGTTCGGGATCGGTTCCCGAGGTCGATTGCTGCAGGCGATCAAGTAGTTGCGATAATTGCTGACGTTGATCTGGAATTTCACGCAGGGTGCGGTTGCATGTTTGTAACTCATCAACGATGGCATTCTTAGCCGCCGTCAAAGATAAAGGATAGCGGCGATTAAATTCACGAAGCGCTTCATCGGTTTCGCGCACTTTTTCTTCTGCGATTTCCAGGCTGGCCATTAATCTGCGGCGATAGCTGTTTACATCCCTATCCTTCAGCTTGAGCGTTTCCTGCACGTATACGTCGGCAATCTGGTTGATCTTCTCCGCCAAGTTGGTGGGGTCTGTGCCGCGCATGGTGAGCACCATGATCGTACCGTTTTTGTTCACTTCGGCGGTGATGCTGCTTTTAAATTCGCTCACTGCGCGTTCAAAAGGTTTAATCTGAAAGATAAATTCGTGCGGCCGATTGACAAATTCGGGTTTCAAGCGAAAAGTAAATCCATTAACATCATGTGTGCTCTCCACCGCATCCCAGATGCTGAGAGAATCGACAACGACCGCCTGGGAAGATTGGAAAATGGAGAGGTAACAGATGCCGGCATTGCTCACACGCAAGCTGTACCTACCCGGCACCGGATGGTTGGAAGTAAAAAATTCCGCGAATGGGCTTTGATCTTCACTGATGCCGCCCCCCAGTTTCAGCGCCAATCCCATCTGCGCGGTGACCCGTTCGGAAAAACTACGACTGCGCAATTCCGCCTGGCGACCGCGACTGAGAATGGCGCCCGATTCTGAGGTGAATTCTTTGGTTTTGATCGTGACATAAGTGCTGTAAATCGGCACCTCGTTCTTGGCCTGCCAGTAAAAATAGCCGGCAGATACGATGGCAAAGAAAGCGATAATAAATTTTCGCTTCCAGAAACCACGCAAAAACTTGCCGAAATCGATCTGTAAGGCTTCTTCTTCCCCCGTGCCCTGTAAAAAGTCAAGGTCTTCCATACAGCAAAGATCCGTTCACCTTTTGGTATTATAATTCATAAGTGTAAAATAAAAAATCATGATCGACATGCCGAACTGAATATAACGTATGATCGTTGAGAAAGTCAATCGATTAACCCTGGGTGCAATGATCTCATCACCGGATTCAAGTCCGAGTTCATATAGAGACTGACCCTTATAAAAAGCGTCACCAAAATTTCTGTAAATGACCTCCTTTTCACGCACGATGTACATGTCCTCGAAACTGCTCAGGCTGATGAGTCCACCTACTTCTTTAATCATCTCCCAGAAAGACATATTCGGGTCGAATCGGTACAGACCTTCCATACCAAATCCCCCTTTTAGCGATAGCCGTACCAGTGGAACGACGATAACAAACGGTTCTCGTGAGTAAGGCTTGAATTTTTCCTGTAAAACTTCCGATACTTCTTCCGCTTTCAGCCCGGCAATAGATACTCTACCCACCGGACCCAGGACAATTTCGCCCTTTCCGTTAAGGATGAATTCTTTATCGTGAAAAAGTGAAATAAATTTACTTTTTTCCGTCGGGAATAAACCATCATATACATAAATATGAACGGCGTCGCCGGGCATCAACCGTACGTCGCGCCTCTGCGCGGTCGCCGATCCACTCGCGAGCAATAATAACACTAAAAGAGGATACATGCATTTTTGCCGTCTTGAAAATAAATCTCTCATTATCAACTCCCTTGCATCCACCGTATCGGGATTCAAAGATTCGTACATCCGGCCGACTGCTATCGGAGCATGGTTATGGTGCAGCGGTACAAATTCATGATTGCAGCTTATCGCGAACGATAAAAGCGATAGCGTTTGGCTTTTGTATCCAACCCCAACCGCTTCATGATTCCGCGAAGCTTGAAATAGCCGATGCGCGTATATGCAAATCGAGGTGAATTCAACTGCCGTTTAATGCCCCATGAGCCCATCAACGGGTTTTCAGTCACCAGCTTTTTTATTTTTTCATTCAGGGGCAAGTCGGCATCATCCACGGTTCTACTGCGCGCAACGGTGATGTGCCGCCCGCTGCGGCTGTCCCGGCCGGGAGGTGGTAAAAAATCGCCGACACCTTCAAGCTTTTGGTTCGTCTGCCATTGTTCAGGGTTTTTAGTAAGCGTGGCGCTGGTTAGGTGGGAAGATTTTAAATCCAGGCCATGACAAAAATCATAGTCGTCGATGGCTTCTTCGAGGGAATCGTAACAGGTCAGAATACGATTGAACTCGAGCATCTCAAATACTTCATAGACCTCTGGAATCATTTGGACGATTTTTAAATCCCCACCTTGCTCCCGCAACCCTCTGATTTCTCCAACGAAAACACCCCAGCCGGCACTACTGACATAATTTACAGCGCCAAGATCTATAATGATCTGGTTGATGCCATCCTCAATGACCTGATTGATGATTCTTTGCAACTCAGGCGATGTCGTGGTATCGACATATCCGCGTACACGAAAGAGACAAATATCGTGCAGCGTACCCACTTTGTCCATTGTTACTTCAATACCATCCATGAATAGCCTGTTTGCATAAATATTCGATTCCGATCTCATATCGTTAAATGGGAGATCGCGTATCAACCAAGCTCCGCAGCAGAACTCATCCTGTACTTTTTTGCAAAGTTAATGCCACCAATTAAAATAAAAGGCCGATGCCCAATCGTGAATGCAATAAGCTATTATGGCCTATATTCTTTTTAATTAATTAATTAACTATCCTTTCAA
>JAFGSU010000518.1 GCA_016934435.1 Candidatus Zhuqueibacterota bacterium
CGCCATGGCGATGGCGAAAGCGGTATACAGCGGTATCCTGCAGCAGTGTCGCAATCAACACACCTCCTACATCGGTACCGATATTGAAATCAGTCTTTTACTGGCGAGCCTGAAAAAAAACGGCCTACCCGACCTGCAAGCCCTCTCCGTTTACTGGCCCGAGGAAATGGCCTCCGACATTCTACTGGGCGATCGGAATGAAACCATCGACATCCTGTGCAAGACCCTTTTCATGTTCAACGATCGGGAAATACTCCGCCTGCTGCGAACAGGCTGCAAGGTTGAATTCACCGCCAAAAGCTCCAGCCTTTTTGTAGATTTGTCCAATCGCAGTCGTTTCCTTAACCTGTCTTATGAGCGGCCGCGGCAAAAACCGAATATGAAGGATTATCTCCGCCGCCTGCCGCGCGCCTGTTCCTTTGTCCGGGATCACAAAAAATCCTTGGACACCATTCACGTTTTTCTCGTTCATCATATTACCAGCGAAACCCTAAGTCTCATTCAGGGATCGGCCGACATGGGCTCGGCATCGATCCGGGCGCTATTCGTCAAATATGCCGGCACAACGCCGGCGCAGTACCTGGAAGCGCTGGCCGAATGCTCCGAAGAGCATTACGCCTTTTACGCACTACAGCCGGTGAGCTCACCGACCCGCATCGACGACTTTTTTGTGCTTTCCGATCAATATTCGGACATCAAGCCGCTGGCGCCACTCAATAAACTCTTGCGCGAAAAATGCCTTGGATTTTTCGATGCCATGGCTTTGGTTGCCGGACATTTATTTTTCCTGCAAGCCGCCCGCTGCCGCGAACGAGGACAAAAACTGGTCATCGTTGAAGATGGCGGCTATATCGCCCCGCACCTGCAATCCATCTGTCTGAATAAAATGAAAATGTTCCAGGTTTTACAGCAATTCGCCCTGCCGCAAGACCTGATTGCTAAACCGCAACGCACATGGACGGTACAAAAATGGTTGAACGGAGTGATCATCGGCAGCGTTGAACACACCCGCAACGGCTACGATGCGCTGCAGGAAGTGTTGACGCAACACAATAAACTTGCTTTTCCCTCCTGTTCCATCGCCATATCGGATTTTAAAATAAATCAAGAAGCACAAGAAGTGGCCTATTCCTGCATCAATGCCATTGAAACTATTTTAGCCGGACTCGGCCTGGTACTGACCCACCGCCATGCCATGATTCTTGGCAGTCGCGGCGCCATCGGGAGCAAGATGATGCGTATTCTCTCGACCCGGCTGGCCAGCGACCAGATATGCGGAATTGACATCAAAGTGAAACGCAAGTCAATGGAATCAACCCATGGCAGGGTCGAAACCCACAGCATCGCCGATTTACCCAAAGACTATCTGTACCAAACCGACCTGTTCATCGGCGTCATCGGCAAATCCATTCTGAACCGCGCCATTCTGGAGGATATGCTTTTCAACAGTCGTCGAAAACGGATTATATTTGTCAGTGGCTCGACTAAAACCGCCGAGTTCACCCAGCTGATCGATTGGTTGCGAGAGCTCGGCGCATCCCGCTCACGTCTATTTAAGGACAGGCGGCTGACTTTTTCCATTCATCCCATCAAAGAACCGCAATTTGCCTATACGCAGGGGCGAATCGTTCGATTCGAGTGGATAAAGGCGAATGGAAGCGGGAAAACCTGGCGCGAATTTCTATTACTCGGTGGTCTGCAACCAATAAATTTCCTGTACTACGGCGTACCTTCTGAGACCATGGACCGGGTGATGATGGAACTGTTGGCCACGACCGCTGAATTGGTGGAAAAAAACCGTAGCGGGAATGCGCTGCCGCCGCGGTTACTGGCGCTTGATCATGACATACGACTGTAACACCGATTCGGCGCCTGCAGGGTAATACATTATACATGGAAAATCCTATGAAAAAATACATCGGCGCCATCGATCAGGGGACCACCAGCACGCGCTTTATCATTTTCGATGCATCCGGCCGCATCATTTCCAGCCATCAACAGGAACACCGGCAAATTTATCCAAAACCCGGATGGGTGGAGCACGATGCCGAGGAAATCTGGCGTAACACCCGGCTGGTGATAGAAGAGGCCATACGCAAAGCCGGCCTGCACAGTAAAGATCTGGCGGCCATCGGCATCACCAACCAGCGCGAGACCACGGTGGTGTGGGATCGATCCAGCGGCAAGCCCTTCTGTCATGCCATCGTCTGGCAGGACACGCGCACCGCCGATCTCTGCGCCGCATTGAGCGCTCAGGGCGGACAGGATCGATTTCGGCAAAAAACCGGGCTGCCGATTTCCACCTATTTTTCCGGTCCCAAAATCATGTGGATACTGCAAAATGTACCGGCGGCGCGAAAAGCCGCTGACAGAGGCGAAGCATTGTTCGGCACCATCGACGCCTTTCTGTTGTGGCAACTGACCGGCGGCGCCGTCCACACCACCGACGTCACCAATGCCAGTCGCACGCTGCTGATGGATTTACAGGGATTAAAATGGGATCCCGAAATCCTTGAGGAACTGGCGCTCCCCCAAAGCCTGTTACCCGAGATCAAACCCTCCTCCCACATTTTTGCCGCTGCCGTTAAACCGGAGATCATCGCCGGTGTGCCCATCGCAGGCATCATGGGCGACCAGCAATCGGCGCTGGTGGGGCAGACCTGTTTTTCGCCCGGACAGGCCAAAAACACCTATGGCACCGGTTGTTTCATGCTGCTGAACACCGGCGAAACGCCAAAACAGAGCCGTCACGGCCTGGTCACGACGGTAGGCTATCAATGGGAGGACAAGCCGCCCATATACGCCCTTGAGGGCTCGGTGGCCATCGCCGGAGCCCTGGTGCAATGGCTGCGCGACAATCTCGGGCTCATTCGCACCTCCGATGAAATCGAAGCCCTGGCCGCGAGCGTTCCGGACAGCGGCGGTATCTATTTCGTGCCGGCATTTTCGGGTTTGTACGCCCCGCACTGGCGCAGCGACGCCCGCGGCGTCATTGCCGGGCTGACGCGTTATATCGACAAAGGCCATCTCGCCCGCGCCGTGCTGGAAGCCACCGCATTCCAGACCCGCGAAATTCTCGACGCCATGATCCATGACGCCGAAATGGAACTGCGCGAATTGCGCGTCAACGGCGGCATGGTCAAAAACGAACTGTTGATGCAGTTCCAGACCGATGTGTTAGGCGTGCCGGTGGTGCGCCCGCAAATAACCGAGACCACCGCCCTCGGCGCCGCCTATGCCGCCGGCCTGGCCGTCGGATACTGGCAGGATACGACCGAGCTGCAACGGCACTGGCGCGTCGACAAGACCTGGCGCGCCCGGATGGATGCCGCCACACGCGATTCCAGATACGCCCAGTGGCGCAAAGCGGTGTCGAGGACGCTGGATTGGGTGGAGTGAAAACGAATGAATCGAAATCTGCCGGACTAACGACTGGGTTGAATCAGCAACACGTTACAGGTCGGAAAGCTCGACCGTTGGAAAACACGAAATGACGAATTCATCAGGTCACCTGGAACGTCAGAGACAAACTGGGGCGCCGAATGCCGTCGGCATTTTATCGGTATCGGATGCAGACGGTGCATGCGGCTATGGTTAAAAAGACGGCGCTGGTGTGGTGAGGATAAAACACCCTCGATAGATGCTGTCCAAAAAGTCCTATAAATCTATAAAAGCTAGTGCTCTCCCGCTCTCGGGAGAGAGTAAAATATTATTTTCATTGTGATTATGTGTAGCCCACCTGGAAGGTGGACCACACAAATATTTATTTTTTTTAGTTGTTGAACAGCCCCGCGGGCTTTGAGGGAGGACATCCGTCCCGGCAGATTGCACGGTCGCGATGAGATGCCACCTTTGCCATATTGCGGGATGGAAATCCCGCAACAACATTCCGTCCGGCAGCGATCTGCCGGACTATCAAGGTGGTTAAAAATCCGCTTCCCCACCTGCAATCACGGATGTTACAGGCCGCGGTCTTAACTCACCTGAAACCGGCGCTGCTGCAATCGCACAATTCGGGTAAGAAAAAAAATATTTCAATTTGGGCTTGACATTCATCATCTAATCCATTATTTTATATCATACGCTCGCCCATCACCTGCCGACTGCCACTGGCCGACGATCACTCATCAGAACAACGCTCACGACCAATCTACAGCGCTGGGCGATGTCTTTACATTGAAAATCAGTCACATATGATCTCACCATTGAAGGAAATTTGATATCATCATCAGAAACAATCCTGAAGATTAGTCAACCGAATCATAAAGGGGAAAACAGAGGCTGTGAAGAAAATATCCTTGTTGATTATCCTCCTGCCGATGAGCTGCCTCTTTTGCGTGCCACCCGAAAACCATCCGCAATGGTATGAAGGATTCTACTTCCCGCGCTTTCCAGCCACCGACAGCCTGTTCGTCATACCGGTAGAAACCGATCTCAACAAGCAGGAGCTCACCTGGGTCGGTGAGTTTCGCATCACCGACTCTTATTCGACCATGATGGCCTTGACCCTGGTCGGTATGCAGGGCATCATCAACCGAACGCAACCCAGGGTCTACTTCGATTACACCGATGAGTCTCATGCTTGGATATCCCGATTGGCAAAACACGTCGAACTCACCATACTGAATCTGGATCCCCTCAGCGCGGTGAATTTCCTTCTGCAGCGCTACGGTGGCTATTTCAAAGGCGCGGTGGTGTACGATCCGCAGGTGCCCGAGACCATCAATCTGGCAACAATGATCGCCGGACTGGAAGACAGGATCATACTGGCGCCGCAGCAATTACTTTTTATCGATCTGCCCCCATCCTCAACCGTAAAAGACCTGCGCACGCTGGTTCAGCAGCAGAACTGGGGAGCAACGGAAGAGAGCAAACTCGGCGTCTACGAATGGGTCTACCAGAACCTGTGGCAGAATCTGGAACATCGCATCATCGGCATCATCAGTCCGGGCCCGCCGACCTCGCAACAGTTTTTACCGGATCGCTTCTATCCTCTGGGCCTGGCGCAACGCGATTACTATGTGGCGCTGCGACTTTCGGCCCTCTGGCTTGATCCCCGCAAA
>JAFGSU010000519.1 GCA_016934435.1 Candidatus Zhuqueibacterota bacterium
CGATATTTTTAAAAAATCAATTTACCTCTTTAAATATTATATGCAGAGCGCATCAATACATAATTAACTGCAGGTATTCATCAGCTAAACGAAAATAGAGTTGACCATGACACAGAATCAAATTCTCAGCAAAGAAAAAATAGCGCCACTAGTGACCCGGTTTGTCGTGACAGCGCCCGATATTGCGCGCAAACGCAAGGCCGGCCAGTTTGTCATTATACGGGTAAACGAGGAGGGCGAACGCATTCCTCTCACCATCGCGGATGCAGATGCGGAAAAAGGCACGATTACCCTTATCTCGCAAAGTGTCGGCAAAACGACCTATGAACTGGCCGACCTGGAGGTGGGCGATCACCTGCAGGACATTGCCGGCCCGTTAGGCAGTCCCACGCACATTGAAAAATACGGCATGGTGGTAGCCATCGGCGGCGGCATCGGCATTGCACCGCTTTATCCCATCACTCAGGCGATGAAAAAGGCAGGAAATCATATCATCGCTATTCTGGGCGCGCGCAACAAAGACCTGGTCATTCTGGAAAAGGAGATGACCAAAGTCAGCGATGAGATCATCGTTACCACCGACGACGGCAGCTATGGCCGCAAAGGATTCGTCACCACGGCCTTGCAGGAGCTCATCGACCAGAAGCGTAAAATGGATTTGGTCATTGCCATCGGTCCGGCCATCATGATGAAAAACGTCGCAGAGGTCACCCGACCCTATCATATTTCCACCCTGGCGAGTCTTAACACCATCATGGTCGACGGCACCGGTATGTGCGGCGGCTGCCGCGTGACCGTGGGTGATGAAATCAAATTTGTCTGCGTCGACGGCCCGGAATTCGATGCCCATCAAGTGGAATGGAAGGAAATGATGTTGCGTCTGGACATGTATAAAGAGCACGAGTGCCGCGCCATGGAACGTTACCGCAAGGAGAAAAAAGCACAACAAGCGTAAACTTAACTCTCAGGCAAGGTGAACACATATGAACGCCAAGGAAAGATTACAGATTCCCCCGCAGTCCATGCCCGAACAAGAACCGCATGTTCGCATCCATAATCAGCAAGAAGTGCCTCTTGGATTTACGCCGGAATTGGCTGTTAAAGAGGCCCAGCGCTGTTTGCAGTGCAGGAAGGCTCCCTGTATCGCCGGTTGCCCGGTTAGCATCGATATACCTAAATTCATAAAAATGATCGAAGACGGCGATTTTAAGGGCGCATTGGCCAAGATCAAGGAAAGAAATATGTTGCCTGCCATATGCGGCCGCGTCTGTCCGCAGGAGGAGCAATGCCAGGTTCAATGCACCCTGTCCAAGTCGAAAAAGGCTATTCATCTGGCGGTGAGTATCGGTAAATTGGAGCGATTTGTCGCCGATTGGGAACGGCAGCAGGGCGTCATGGATATTCCGTCGTTACCGGCGAAAACCGGCAAACATGCGGCCGTAATCGGCAGCGGACCAGCGGGTTTGACCGTAGCTGGCGATCTCATTCTGATGGGACACGACGTCACGGTATTCGAGGCGCTGCATAAACCCGGCGGCGTGTTAACTTACGGTATCCCTGAATTTCGTTTGCCGAAAGAAATTGTCAATTACGAAGTTGAGTATCTGAAAAAATTGGGGGTTACATTCAAATTTGATTATGTTATCGGCAAGATCAAATCGATAGAAGAGTTGTTAGAGGAATTCGACGCCGTTTTCATCGGCACCGGCGCCGGATTACCCAGCTTTCTCAAAGTGCCGGGCGAAAACCTGCTCGGCGTCTATTCGGCCAATGAATTTCTGACCCGCGCCAACCTGATGAAAGCGTACGATTTCCCGGCCTCGGATACGCCCATATTTGCAGCGCAAACGGTGGCAACCATCGGCGGCGGTAATGTGGCCATGGATTCTGCGCGCTCGGCCATCCGACTGGGTGCGAAAAAATCCTACATCCTCTACCGCCGCTCTGAAAAGGAGATGCCGGCGCGAATCGAAGAAATCGAACACGCCAAAGAAGAAGGCGTCGAGTTCCATCTGCTGGTGAATCCAACCCGCATCATCGGCAACAATAAGGGATGGGTGAAGGAAATCGAACTGCTCAAGATGGAATTGGGCGAACCCGATGCCTCCGGTCGTCGCCGGCCGGTGCCCATCAAAGGTTCGGAGTTCATCATCCCGGTGGATGCGGTGGTGGTCGCCATCGGTAACAGCCCCAATCCGCTTATCCCCAAGGAAACACCGGAAATCAAAACACAATCCTGGGGCGGCATCATCATCGACGAACAGACGGGCAAAACTTCGATGAAAGGCGTCTGGGCAGGTGGTGATATTGTGCTCGGCGCTGCAACCGTCATCCTGGCCATGGGTCACGGCCGCATCGCCGCCCAGAACATGCACGAATATATGATGAACGGGCAGTGGTGATACATAACTCCCATAGCCAGTCTCTGGAAGCTGCTATTTCCGAAATCTCGCAATGAGATTATAAGTAGTGGCATAGACAACGGGGATTAAAAACAGTGTAATCAGGGTCGAGGCTGTAAGGCCACCGATGACCGTCCGGGCTAATGCCGCCTGAATCTCTCCACCTGAACCTCCCCCAAAAGACAGCGGCAGCATTCCAATTATGGTGGTGCTGGCCGTCATCAGAATGGGGCGAAGACGCAATCGACCGGATTTAAGCACCGCCTCTTGGACTGATAGTTTCTTTTCCCGGCGCATCAGATTGATATAATCCACCAGTACAATAGCATTATTCACAACGATCCCGATGAGCATGATCGCTCCCATCAGACTCTGGATGTTTAAAGAGGTGCCTGTAATAAGCAGAGTCGGCACCACACCAATAAAAGCCAGAGGAACGGAAACCATGACAATCAGGGGATCCAGAAAGCGTTCAAATTGAGCAGCCATCACCATGTAAATAAGAATCACAGCCATGATGATGGATAATAAAAAGTCGGTTTGAGCTTTCTGTTGTTCTTCATACTCGCCGCTGAAGATGAGTGAAAAACCTTCCGGCAAAGGAAACTGATACAGTTTCTGCTGCAATTTTTCCACGGCCGTTCCAAGAGGAACCCCGCTTTTCAGGTTAGCCGTAATATAGGTGACCCTCTGCCCGTTGATGCGGTCAATAGCAGTAGGGCTTCGCATCTGTTCCGTACGTATCACGGATGAAACAGGTAAAATTTGTCCGTCACCCGTACGAATTGAAATACTGTTCAGGTCCTGAGTACTCAACCTGTCTTTGGGCTGAAGCCGAACGATGATGGGATATTCTTCTCCGCCCTCCCGGAAGACGCCCGCCCGACTGCCGGCGATATTGGTCTGAATGACCTGGGCAACCTGCCTGACCGTCATTCCCAGTTCGGCTATCTTTTCTCTGTCGATAATCAGGTTCTGTTCAGGCCTGCCTTCCCTTCTGCCGATGCGAACATCCGCCATTTCAGGAACCTGTTCAATAATATCTTTTATATCCAGAGCAAGCTGGTTGGAAAAAGCGAGGTCATATCCGCGCAACTCCAATTGAATCTCTTCCGCTCCCCCTGATCCGAATAACCGGCGCAGCATCCAGAGCCCGGATTGCGCGGTGACACGAATATCTGCCCCTGGAATCCTTCCGGACACTTTCTGTCTGATCTGGTCGGCTAATTCGAAACTGCTTATGCTGCGTTCATCCGCACTTTTTAGAGCTAATTCCACTTCAGCATCGCCAGGCCGTATTTCAACAGTCAGATGTTTAATCTGGTCCATGGGTGTTACCGAGCGGACCATTTCCTCCAGTTCCTTCAAATACTCATTGACCACTGCAATATTCGTACCCTGTGCCATTTGCAGATCAACACTGATTTCATCCGCTTCGGTTTGCGGGGCGAGTTCTATCGGCAAAAACGTCCAGAGGAGTAAAGTCATCGCCAGTAATGCGAGCGTTGCAAAGATGACCAATTTTTTATGTCGCATGGCGATTTCTAATAAATAGGAATATGTTGTTTCTATTTTAAAAAAGATGCGGCCTAGTCTGGTGTGCGTATCGTCGGTGGTCTTTTCGCCTTTTTTTACCGTGAGAAAGCGGCTGCCGAGCATGGGTACCAGGGTAAGGGCTACCAGTAACGAACACAGGAGGGCAAACACCACAACCAGAGCCAGTTCTTTGAACAGCATCGCGGATATAGTCTGCATAAAAACGACTGGAAGAAAAATGACGCAGGTTGTAAGGGTGGAGGCGATAATGGCCCCGGCTACTTCCCGGGTGCCGGTCAATGCGCTCTCCTCCAGCTCGTGCCGGTTTTCCCGAAGCCTGACCATGTTTTCCAGTACGACGATGGAATTATCTACAATCAGCCCAATTCCCAGGGCGAGCCCTCCAAAGCTCATCTGATTTAAAGTGAGTTTGCCGAAAAAAAGCAGAGCAAATGTGGCTATTAATGAAATGGGGATGGACAGGGCGATAATAAGCGTTGTTGATCTATTTCGTAAAAATAGATGCAAAATAACAACTGCAAGCAAACCGCCCCACAGGGCCGATTGTTCCACATTGTTAATTGAATTTTTGATAAATTCGCTCTGATCGATGATTACGAGCATATCCAGATCATCTCGTTCACGATTGATCTGTTCCATTACTTTTATGGCGCCGCGAGCTACAGCCACTGTATTGGAACCGGATTGTTTCCGAATTCCCAGCCTGACCATAGGAAGGCCGTCGACATGGACGATGCGGTTTATATCCTCATAGCCATCGACAACCTCGGCAACATCCTTCACACGAATGGGCTTGTTATCAATCATGGTGATGATCGTATTTGCGATCTGGTCGATTGATTTAAACTCACCCAGCGTTCGCACATACATATCGCTCACACCTTCCCGCATATCTCCACCAGGTAGCGTTACATTCTCACGCTGTAAGGCCTGGGTTACATCCATGGCGGAAAGCTGACTGGAAGCAAGTCGGTCCCGTTTCAAACGAATCTGAATCTCACGGTACACCCCCCCCCAGACATCCACCGAACCGACGCCCGGAATCTGCTCGAAGCGCTGAGAAATCTCTCGTTCCAGAATACGGGTTAACTCCACCATATTACGACTGGATCTGGCGCCCAGAATCACAACGGGAAAATTATCCGGATCAAACTTCCACAG
>JAFGSU010000520.1 GCA_016934435.1 Candidatus Zhuqueibacterota bacterium
GAGGCGCGCCATCGGGATGCGACTCCGGCGCTGATCACGCCGGTCAGCCGGCGCAGCTTTTCCGATCAGGGCGTGCTGAAGGACACCCACGGCGACTATCCAGCGGTGGTGAAAGAAGTGGCTGCCGAGTACGATGTGCCGTTAATCGATCTACATGCCGTCAGTATTCGGCTGTTGACTGAACTGGGCGTCGATCAGTCGGAGAACCTGTTCATTCGCGCGCCGGCCGGCGTCTATAAAGGCGTGCCAAAAGGAAAATCGGATAATACCCATTTCAGCCGATACGGCGCTTATCGCATGGCGCAGCTGGTGGTGGAGGAAATAATAAAGCTTGATTTGCCTGTTGCACGATTTTTGTCTGCCCCGCCGCAGTTATCGCAGGAAGGCGAAGGCAAGGTGGTGGGACTCGATTATTATTACAATTGCGAATTCAAGAAGAATTCTTCCGGCGACAGCCTGCAATTTCACTATATCTGGGAGGATCGGGAAAATTCGGGATTTTCGCAATGGGGCGATATCTTTGAGAACACGAGTGCCGCGATCTCGAAAGTAAGAACCGCGCCCGATGCTGAAATCCTGCAAAAGCTGAGCGTCTACATCATCGTCGATCCGGATACCAGCAAGGAAAATCCGACGCCCCATTATCTGCAGCAGCCGGCCATCGATGCCATCGTCGCCTGGGTGAAAGAGGGCGGCGTGTTGCTCCTGATGGGCAATGACGACGGCAATGCCGAGTTCGAGCATTTTAATCATCTGGCCACTCAGTTCGGCTTGTATTTTAACAAAGTGAGCGTGCATCGCGTCGAAGGCAAAAAATATGATATGGGCCAGTTTGTCGATTTGCCGGATCATCCGATTTTCGCCGGCGTTGGCAAGATTTATATGAAAGAAATTTCAACGCTCACACTGATGAATCCGGCGCAGCCTGTTCTATCGGAAAACGGCGATATCGCCATGGCGGAAGTCGTTTTCGGCGATGGCTATGTTTTAGCGGTGGGCGATCCATGGTTGTACAACGAGTACATCGACCATCGCCGGTTACCACCGGACTTTAACAACAAAGCCGCCGCGATTAACCTGTCAAAATGGCTGCTGAGCAAAGCGAAAAGAGTGAGATAGCCTATTTTATCGCCATGAAAATGAAGATATATACCATCATACTCGTTGTCGGTTTTTATTTGTTCGTTCGGAGCCTTCCCGGTTGTGCGTGTATAACCCACTCTTCAAAACACCGCTGCTGGCAACGTTCCAGCGTTCAACATGATAGGAAGCAACATGCCACAGGATCAGATGGCCATGATACATCCAATGCAGGCAGGGAAAAAGCTCCCTTCACCATGCAGGCGCAGGTCTGGCAGGATTTGTTATCGCACGAACCGAACTGGTTTTATGGCCGGGAAGCAAAGCGGATTGCAGAGACTGTATTAATTTATCAGCGCGCTTCGGGCGGTTGGCCGAAAAATATCGATTTTACGGAGCCTTTGAGCAAAGACGTTAAAAGGCAATTACTGGAATATCCCGATGAACCGGCTTCCACCATCGACAATGGCGCCACTTTTACCCAGCTCTATTTTCTCGTCCGGATGTATCAGGCGCAACCGAATCAGCGCTATGCGCTATCTTTCCTGAAAGGCCTGGATTACCTGTTAGCGGCTCAATACGATAACGGCGGCTGGCCGCAGTTTTATCCATTACGGCCGGGTTATTACTCCCATATCACATTCAACGACGATGCCATGATCGGTGTCATGCGATTGCTGCGCGACCTGTGCACGGAAAAAATCAAACTGGATTTCATCGATCATCAGAGGCGCCGGAAAGCCACCCAGGCCCTCAGCAAAGGCATCGATTGCATCCTGAAGACGCAAATAAAAGCAGATGGAAAGCTGACCGCCTGGTGCGCGCAATACGATGAAAAGACGCTGCATCCGGCCGGGGCCCGCACCTACGAACACCCCTCGCTCAGCGGCGATGAAACCGTGGGCATTGTTCAGTTCTTGATGGAGATCGAACCGCCGACAGAAGAAATCATAAACGCGGTGCAACACGCCGTCGCCTGGCTGCAGCAGGTTAAAATCGAGGGCATACGCGTCGTCGAACGACCGGATGCCTCGAGTCCCACAGGATACGACAAGATTGTGGTGAAGGATGCCGATGCGCCGCCCATGTGGGCACGGTTTTACCGGATCGGCTCGAACGAGCCCTTTTTCAGCGATCGTGACGGTAGAATATATCATAATCTCGCCGAAATTTCGCTCGAACGACGCAACGAGTACGGATGGCTCGGTTACTGGCCGCAGGCGCTCCTGAATGAGTTATATGAGCCCTGGCAAAAAAAATGGGCGCCGGAGAGAGATGCGTGGCAACAGTGAGAAATATAATACGGCGCGGCGCTTGGCGAAAAATTCGGGTACGATCTCAATGCATAAAAACGGCCGACCGCATATTGCGGTTGATTCCTTTTCTGTTCAACTAATACATTTTCATCGATAAAAGGTAAGGAAAGCATGACTCTATTTCGAAAGATACCGCTAAGGATGAAGTGGACATCTATTGTATTTTCTCTGATCTGGCTCTCTTTTACATTCCATCATTGCGCAACTGCCGACATCAGGGCATCCGAATCCGGGATCGATTCATCTGTGTCCTATCAGCCTTTCGCAATGCCCGAACCGGATATCCCCCGATTTCCCGCCCGCAGTTTTGATATTCGTGATTTCGGCGCCGTCGGCGACGGAAAAACGCTGAATACCGATGCCATCGCTCGCACCATCGAGGCCTGCGTTCAGGCCGGCGGCGGTCGCGTCGTGGCGCCAGCCGGGACCTGGTTGACCGGCCCCATTTATCTACACAGCAATATCGAGCTGCATCTGCGAAAAGGAGCTTTGCTGGTCTTTAGCCGAGATTTTGACGATTATCCCCTGATCGAGAGCATATTCGAGGGCACGGCGCAATACCGCTGTACTTCGCCCATCAACGGCGTCGATTTGCAAAATATCGCCATCACCGGAGATGGTGTCATCGACGGCTCCGGCGATGCCTGGCGTCCAGTGAAACGCTTTAAAATGACCGGCCAGCAGTGGCAGGATTTGATCCGTTCCGGCGGCGTGGTTAATCAAACCGGTACGATCTGGTGGCCGACAGAGGCGGCCATGAGGGGTGAGGATTATATGGCCGACCTCAAAAAGCGTACCGTCCATCCGACCAGAGAGGATGTGATGCCGGCCAGAGATTACCTTCGCCCGGTGATGATCCGGTTGGCCAACTGTAAAAATGTTTTACTGGATGGGCCGACTTTTCAGAATTCGCCGGCGTGGAATATACACCCGCTCTTGTGCGAAAAGGTCATTATTCGTAACATCACTGTGCGCAATCCCTGGTACGCGCAAAACGGCGATGGATTGGATCTGGAATCGTGTAAAAACGTATGGGTATACAACAACGTCTTTGATGTCGGTGACGACGCCATCTGTTTGAAATCGGGAAAAGATGAAGAAGGCCGGCGGCGCGGCAGGCCGACGGAGAATGTGGTCATCAAGGATTGTACGGTCTATCACGGTCACGGCGGCTTTACCATAGGCAGCGAAATGTCGGGCGGTATTCGCAATGTACTGGTATCCCATTGCACGTTCATCGGCACCGATGTCGGACTGCGCTTCAAGAGCGCGCGCGGAAGGGGAGGCGTGGTTGAGGAAATATACCTGCACGATATCCGCATGCTGGACATTGAGAACGAGGCCATCCTGTTCGATCTCTTTTATGCCGGCAATCCGTCGTCATCGCACAAGTCCGGCGATTTCTCTCTTGTGAGCGAGGCGACGCCGCAGTTTCGCCGAATCTATTTTGAAAATATTTTTTGCCGGCATGCTTCCAGCGCCATAGTACTGAACGGCCTGCCGGAACTGCCGCTCAAAGAGATCAAGATCGATAGTCTGGTCATGGCGTGCACCAGCGGTATAAGATGCAATGAGGTGGAGAATCTATCGTTTTCACGCGTTAATGTCCGCTGCGAGCAATCGCCGGTCTTTTATTTCATTCAAAGCCGGAATATCAGGATCGGTCCCGCCCGTGTCTCCATGGATAACGATATCTGGTTAAAAGTCGAAGGGGAGAAAAGTAAGAATATTCGCCTGTTTGTCGACGAACAGCCGTCCATCTCCTATGGAAAAAATGCCGATCATGGTGCCGTCATCTTTGAGAGGCATGATGCGAAAAAATGAATAAGCCGCCGCTATGCGATGAAACTGAAAAGAACCATCTCCTGCTCAGGAATCGAAGATATGGGAGAACGTCCCTGCCTTTCATCCTTTAAGAATCTCCACCTGATGCCGGCAGAGTGCGCCATTTCAGCCGTATCCCCCAAGTCCTACCTTAACCGCTGCAACAAAAAAATGGATTAACCGTCGGCATCCTGCAATTTTACTTGTTTAAGGTTCTCTGCTTTTGTAAATTTAGTTTTATGGAATTTTTGGAACAGTGGTTTATGTATTTTTTATCGGGAGTTCGTCATGCTAAAGAAAATTCATATCGTTATCATATTCACCCTATTGCTGGTCTCATTGATATTTGCGCAGCAAAGGAACTGGGGCGTGGGTCCCCATCTATTCGTCTCTTTGCCGCAGACTGGATTTGAGAATTTCAGCAAAGACGGTGAAGGCATCGGCGCCAAGTTATTTTACCGTTTCAATAATCCGTATTTATCGTTGCGGGCTGATTTTGCCTATATCTCTTACGGTGAACGGCGCGAAAGTGAATTCATCTATAATTACTATTCTCTGGTCACCCGGCGCATTGAATCCATGCAATTCTATGTCGGTCCGCAGTTCACCTTTCGGATGGGCCGGCTGACGGCTTATCTGGCCTCCATGGGCGGCTGGTACCATTACCATACGGTCGAGACGGTTGAAGATTACTATTCCTATTATCCCTATTCCGAGACCACGGATAGTCAGAATAAATGGGGCTATAACATTGGTGGAGGCATTCTCATCGATCTGGGCCTGGGGCCGCACCTGGATTTCGGCGTCAAATACCAGACGATTTTAAATGCCGAATCGTATGTTAATGGTAATAAAGTGGAAAAAGATGCCACCGATTTTTGCATCACCCTTGGCGTGGTGTTTTTTCTCCGTTAAGTTTATGGTCAATAGTTCTTCCGGTATGGCGCAGAGCAGCCATAAGCTGTTTTTAGATATAATAGGATAGAGACAACCATGACATCCAAGTCGAAAGAATTCACCGTATCGGGTGATGCCGTTGAGCAGATCGCCCGTAATTTGCACCATGATCCTTTCACCATTCTGGGCCCGCACGAAATTTCATGGCAGGGTAAAAAAAGCTGGGTGGTACGCGCCTGGTTCCCGGATGCCAGACAGGTTTTCTTGCGCGAGCCGGAGACCAAACTCGAGCATGAGATGCGACCGGCGCATAATCCGCATTTTTTCGAGGTCATTTTACCGGAATGGCAGAACCTGAGAATTTATCAATTCCATGTCATCGCCGAAAACGGTCATGAGCGTTATGTTCATGATCCATACTTTTTTCTGCCGCAGATGGGTGAAATGGATTTATATCTCTTCGGCGTGGGCGACCATCATAAAATCTATGAAAAAATGGGGGCGCATGCTACTACCGTCGGCGGTATAGACGGCGTCTATTTTGCCGTCTGGGCGCCCAACGCGCGCAACGTCAGCATTGTCGGCAATTTCAATCAGTGGCACGGCGGCAAGCACCAGATGCGCGTACTGGGCGGTTCGGGCATCTGGGAGCTGTTCATTCCGGATATCGGCGTTGGAGAAGTCTATAAATATGAAATCAAGGATCGCCAGGGCAACATCTATCTCAAGGCCGACCCCTACGGGTTTCAGCATGAACAGCGGCCGAAAACCGCCTCGGTGGTGGCCGATATCAACCGTTTTCAATGGCACGACGGCGAGTGGATGGCGCAACGACGTCACAGTGATCCCCTGCATCGCCCCATGTCCATCTATGAAGTGCATTTAGGTTCCTGGAAGCGCGTGGTGGAGGAAGGGTATCGTTTCCTCAACTACCGCGAACTGGCGCACGAGCTGGTGGATTATGTTAAAGATATGGGGTACACCCATGTCGAGTTATTGCCGGTGGCGGAACATCCCTTCGACGGCTCCTGGGGATATCAGGTGACCGGCTATTATGCGCCCACCTCGCGCCACGGCGCGCCGGAGGATTTCCAGTATTTTGTCGACTATTTACATCAGAACGACATCGGCGTCATCATCGACTGGGTGCCGGCGCATTTTCCGCGCGACGCCCACGGACTGGCCTATTTTGATGGCTCTTTTCTTTATGAACACGCCGATCCGCGGCTGGGGGAGCATCGCGATTGGGGCACCCTGATTTTCAATTACGGCCGTAACGAGGTGCGCAATTTCCTCATCGCCAACGCTTTGTTCTGGCTGGACAAATACCATATCGATGGCCTGCGCGTCGATGCCGTCGCCTCCATGCTCTATCTCGATTATTCGCGCCAGGAAGGGGAGTGGATACCCAACGAATTCGGCGGCCGTGAAAACTTGCACGCCATCAGTTTCATCAAACGGTTCAACGAACTCATTTTCGCCTACCATCCCGGCATCCTGTCCATAGCCGAAGAATCCACTGCCTGGCCCGGCGTTTCCCGGCCGACCTATCTGGGCGGACTGGGATTCAACTTTAAGTGGAACATGGGCTGGATGAACGATTTCCTCACCTACTTTAGCAAGGATCCGGTGCATCGCAAATACCATCATAACATGATCACCTTTGCGCTGCTCTATGCTTTTCACGAAAATTTCGTACTGGTCCTGAGCCATGATGAAGTGGTGCACGGCAAGCGCGCCCTGCTGGACAAGATGCCGGGCGATTTCTGGCAGCGCTTCGCCAATCTGCGCACCCTGCTCGCTTTCATGTACGGCCATCCGGGTAAGAAATTGTTGTTCATGGGCTCGGAATTGGGCCAGTGGCAGGAATGGACCGAGTCGCGCAGTCTGGACTGGCATCTGTTAGATTATGAGCCACATCAAAAACTGCAGGCCATGGTGCGCGATCTCAATCATATTTACAGGAATGAACCGGCTCTATTTGAGATCGATTTCGAGCATGCCGGCTTTGAGTGGATCGATTTTCAGGATTGGGAAAACAGCATCATCGTCTTTATGCGTAAAACCCACCGACCTGAAGATACATTGATTTTTATTTGCAATTTTACACCGGTCTATCGCGAACATTATCGCATTGGCGTGCCCTGGCATACGTTCTATCGCGAAATTTTTAACTCCGATGCCGCTATCTACTGGGGCAGCAATAAGGGCAATTGGGGCGGCATCCACAGCGATGAAAAACCGTGGCATCAACATCCCTTTTCATTGAATCTGGTGGTTCCACCGCTGTCCACGGTGATCCTCAAGCCGCAGTTGTAGGAAATTTTTTTGCCATTTTTGTAATTGATTTTGGGCGAAATGGCTCATCAAAAATGTAGCTGCGGTGGTTTGAAAAAGAGGTTTTATCATGCCGAGCGCAACCATAAAAATATTTCTGGTTCATGGTGACCCGAAGCGGCTGAGAACTGCTGAAATATCGAATTGGACCGGTAAAGCCGTCGCGGGACCGCGCAGTGAATTTGCGCAAGTTGTAGGACGAGACGAATCTTGCAGTCCGGGTGTGTATTTACTCACTGGCAATGATCCGGAATCAGGGAAGCCTGCTGTCTATATTGGCGAGGCAGAAAAGATTAGAGATCGTATTCGAGCTCATCTGGAGAAGGATTTTTGGAACCAGATTATATTTTTTATCAGCAAGGATGAAAACATTACAAAGGCCCATATCCGTTATCTCGAAGGAAGACTTATCGAAAAAGCACGCCAGGTCAATCGAGCCATGGTGATGAATGATCAGACGAGTGGTGCCAGACTGCCTGAATCCGATCGAGAGGATATGGAAGTCTTTTTACAAAAAATATACCAACTTCTTCCTGTGCTCGGCGTTGATTTACTTGTTTCTACTACTGGTGTTTCGTCTGATAGTGAGGTAGAAATACTTTACTGTGACATAAAAGGATTAAAGGCGAGAGGCCATCGAATATCGAACGGATTTCTTGTGTTGAAAGGATCTCAAGCTGTAATCAGTGAACGTCCTTCCTCCAAAAGATATCCATGGCGTGTTCATATTAGACAAACACTAAGAGATGAAGGGATTCTTGTACAATCTGAAAATTGTCTGATTTTTACACGTGATGAAGAATTTTCAAGCCCGAGTGCTGCAGCAGCCGTTATCCATGGCGGTCATGCCAATGGTTTGCTCGCCTGGAAGAATAAGGACGGAAAAACCTTGAAAGAGATTGAGTCTGCATAGATCTTGTATTTTGATGTTCAAGTTATATTGCTATCGCCATTTTTATTTTTATTAAATGTATTGACTGATGAAAATAGTTGCGGTGGCGCAAGAAGATATATGAAACCCGTAAGAAAAGTTGAGGGTTTCAAGAAAGGGTATGCAATACATACTATGCAGCAAATTATATTACAAGTCCAAAATTTAACCAAAAAGTTTGATGATTTTTTGGCAGTAGATCATTTGAACTTTTCGATCATAAAGAATGAAATATTTGGTTTTTTAGGCCCAAACGGCGCAGGTAAAACTACCACCATCAATATGATCACTGGATTAGCACGTCCAACTTTAGGAAGTATTTTTATTAATGGTATGGATTATACTGCTCATATTAAAAAAGCGCAGGAAATGATTGGCATAGTCCCTGACGAGAGTAACTTATACGAAGAAATGGATGGCTTTGAAAACCTGTGTTTTTGCGCTTCACTTTATGGGATTAAAAAAAAGGAGCGGGAGCATCGGGCAAAAACGCTATTACAGCAGTTTAATTTGGCCGATGCCGGCAGGAAAACTTATAAATCCTATTCCAAAGGCATGAAACGCAAACTCACCATTGCAGCGGGCATTATCCACCAACCGAGTATTTTATTTCTGGATGAGCCGACAACAGGCATCGACGTCGCCAGCGCACGTCAAATACGTTCGTTGATAAAAAAATTGAATGAAACAGGCACCACTATTTTTATGACCACGCATTACATTGAAGAAGCCGAGCGGCTTTGCCATCGCATTGCATTTATTGTTA
>JAFGSU010000521.1 GCA_016934435.1 Candidatus Zhuqueibacterota bacterium
CCAGGCGGGAATCGAACCCACAACCTTTAGCTCCGGAGGCTAACGCTCTATCCTATTGAGCTACTGGCGCATGTTTTATTCCAGTAATGACTGGGCCGCTTTGACCGTATTGTGCAGCAACATGGCGATGGTCATCGGACCTACACCCCCGGGCACCGGTGTGATGGCGCCTGCCACTTCCTGTACCGACTCGAAATCCACATCTCCGGTCAATCGATAGCCTTTCTTCGCCTGAGGATCATCGACGCGATTGGTTCCGACATCAATCACCGTGCAGCCTCTGGGGACCATGTCGGCGTGTATGGTATTCGGTCGTCCGGCAGCCACCACCAGAATGTCGGCGGTAAGCGTATGCTTTTTCAAATCGGTTGTACGGGTATGGCATAGCGTCACTGTCGCATTGGCGCCTGGTTTTTTTTGCATGAGAATAACCGCCAGAGGCAAGCCGACGATCATGCTTCTTCCGATGATGACGACATGCTTGCCTTCCGGATTGATGCCGCTGCGAACCAGCAAGGTTTGAATACCGGCCGGTGTACACGGCACGAAACCCGATTCGCCGGTGAGCAGTTTTCCGCGATTGACGGGATGAAAGCCGTCGACATCCTTTTGCGGATCAATGGCCTCGATGATCCTGTCCGAAGAAATATGATCCGGCAGCGGTAATTGTACCAGAATGCCATGGACTTTATTGCTGCGATTTAATCTGTTTAGAATAGTCAGCACTTCCGCTTCCGGCGTATCGGTCGGCAACAATATGGTTTCGGATTCAATGCCGATTTCATTGCAGGCTTTTTGTTTCCTGCCTACATAGGTATGCGATGCGGGATTATCTCCAACCAGAATAACGCTGAGATGAGGCTGACACCCTGCTTTTTTTAATCGCTCCACCTCATGCGCTGTTTCAGCCGTAATTAATTCGGCTACCGGTTTTCCGTAAATAATCTGTGCACTCATTCCAGCAGTCCTCGCTTAAGGTAAATTGAGCCGGATAATTTTATTTGCCTTTCCAGAAGCGATATCGATTTCGACAACCACACCGCAAAATCGGATATTGGAAGTTGCGATCCGGTATTTTTCCGGCAACATCGTCATAAACCGTTTGATGGCCACCTGCGCATCCATACCGATGACGGAGTCGAAAGGCCCGGTCATGCCGGCATCGGTAATATAAGCGGTTCCCAGAGGTAACAGGCGCTCATCCGCCGTCTGGACGTGAGTATGTGTTCCAACGACGGCACTGACTTTGCCGTCGATGTACCAGGCAAAGGCCATTTTTTCGGCAGTGGCTTCAGCGTGAAAATCAACAAAAATGATTTTTGTTCGTTCACGCAACCGTATTATCTCTTCATGTCCGGTTTTAAATGGACAATCGATCGGATAAAGGAACGTCCGGCCCTGCAGATTGATGATACCTACCGGTATGTTATCCCTTACCATGTGAACGGTTGAGCCGGTGCCGGGTGCATCGGGATAATTGAGCGGCCGCAAAACCCGTTTGCTTGTATCCAGATAGTGCCGAAATGCGAAATTACTCCAGGTATGGTTTCCGCCGGTAATTATATCGATGCCGATGCTAAAGAACTGACGCGCGAGCGTCTCGGTTAATCCATTGCCTTTGTCCGCATTTTCGCCATTTGCTATGCAAAGGTCGATATGGTACTCTTTTTTCAAATTCGGCAACAACGCCGTAGTGATATCCAGGCCCGGTTTACCGACGATGTCCGCAATAAACAGGATCGATAAGGATTTTTCAGACAAAAGCAATTCTCCCAATTCGGTGTTATTCGGATGATGCGGCTCAGGATTGAAGTGAATTCGTGCTTAATAATGTGAACACCGAATAGACGTATTTATAATATAGTAGTTTTTCGATGATTTTTCAACATTTTTATCAATTATTTCGCATAATCGATTACGCGAACTTCTCGAATAACGGTCACTTTGATTTGTCCGGGATATTCCATCTCGCTCTGAATTTTTTCGGCCAGGTCGGTGGCGAGCTGTTCGGCCATGGCATCATCGATTTTTTCGTGTTCAACGATCACGCGTACTTCGCGGCCGGCCTGGATGGCATACGCTTTGCCCACACCGGCAAAGGATTTGGCAACGGTTTCCAGGCTTTCGAGACGTTTGACGTAGGTCTCGAGTGTTTCGCGCCGTGCACCGGGTCTTGATCCGCTGATGGCATCGGCCGCCTGTACCAGAATGGAGATGGGTGAAATCACCTCCACATCTTCATGGTGCGAGGCGATGGCGTTTTGGACAATCGGCCCTTCGCCGTATTTTTTTGCAATTTCCATACCAATTTGTGTATGGGTACCGTCGGTGTAACGATCGATGGCCTTGCCGATGTCGTGCAACAGGCCTGCTCGTTTGGCTAAATTTCCATCCAATCCCAATGATGACGCCAGCAATCCGGAGATATAACTCACTTCGATTGCGTGTTGCAAAACATTCTGGCCATAGCTGGTGCGATATTTAAGTTTTCCCAGTAGCTTGACCAGTTCGGGATGCATACTGGAGATGCCGGCTTCCATGAGCGTTTTTTCGCCTTCCTCGACCAGATTTTCTTCCATCTCCTGTTTGGTTTTTTCAACCACTTCTTCGATGCGAGTGGGATGGATTCTGCCGTCCGCCACCAATCGCTCCAGGGAAATTCGTGCAATTTCGCGGCGGAAGGGATCAAAACCGGATAGTACGACGGCTTCGGGGGTATCGTCTACGATCACCTCCACCCCGGTTACCGTTTCGAAAGAACGAATATTGCGTCCCTCCCGGCCGATGATGCGCCCCTTCATCTCATCATTGGGTAAGTTTACCACCGAAACAGTTGTTTCGGTAGAATGATCCGCGGCTGTCCTTTGAATAGCCTGAATAATTATTTCCTTTGCTTCGCGGTTGGCCTGCAATCGCGCGCGGTCCTTAATCTCTTTGGTGAGCTGTGCCGCTTCCTGTTTGGCCTTTTCCATCAGATTCTGCATGAGTATCTTTTTGGCTTCTTCGTTGGTGATGCCGCTTATTTTTTCCAGTCTGCTATTTTGTTCCTCGATCAGATGATCGAGTTCTGCTTCGCGTTTATCAATCTTTTCCTGCAGACCTTTGAGCTTTTTATCGAGATCGTCGATTTCCTTTTCTTTTTTGGTTAACAGATCGTGGCGACGATCGAGATTAAGCTCGCGTGAGGTTAATTTATTTTCCAATTTTTGCAGCTCACCGCGCCGCGTTTTTGTTTCGTTCTCAAGATTTTGTTTGAGTCTTAACGCTTCATCCTTTGCCTCTAATAATTTCTCCTTTTTTATATTCTCGGCTTCTTTGTTCGCGTCTGTGATAATCTTCTCAGCGGAGCGCTCAGCGCCTGCCACTCTTCCCTGACTGATCATTTTGGAAATAAACCAGCCGGCAATAAAGGCGACGATGGCTGCTGCTATCGCTACCATAATACAAATTGATGTTTCCATTTACCCTCCGGAATAAAAAAACCCAGGGTTTGCCGAATATAAGAGCACTATTTAAAAATATTACACTCCGGGCCGGAACCTATCGCCGTCCGGGTTGTCGTGGTGTGTAACAGAATTTCAGTGCTTTTTCGACAACTGGGTTCGAAAATCAAAAGCAGATCGGTAAAACTTAACCGCGAATTCCGAGAGGGGGTGTGTTAAAAATTCTTGCCCTCTTCCTCCAATATTTCTTTAATGCTGGTACTAAATTTCTCCGAAATTTCTTTTGTTTGTTCCTCAAAGGTCATTAGCTTTTTTTTCGCCGATTCGCGCTGCTTTAACAGTTCATCAGCGATGTTAAGCGCGGCTAAGATAGCGATTTGGTGAATCGGTCGATTCGGCTTTGCTGCCTGCACCTCCCGCATTTTCAAGTCAACATAATCGGCAATTCGTTGTACGTATTCCAAATTGGCGCTTACGCGGAGCGGATATTCCGTCCCAAAAATATTTACTTTGAGGATGTTTTTTTCATTATTCATTTAACAAGCACTAAAAAAAATGGAAAGCATTACCTCAACTGCAATTCTGTCACACATGAAATGTCAGTGTTCTTCCGTCAGATGAAGAGAATCCAGCTTGGCTAACATTTCGGAAATTTTTTTTCTTACTTTCTCCTCAGTATCTTGATATTGCCTGATCTGATCGTTGGTCGTTTCGGTACCGGGTGTTGATACACCCTGCTTGAGTGTTTCGATATATTTATCCTGTTCCGCTATTTGTGTATAAAGCTTTTTTATCTCTTGTTTTAACATTTGATTCGCACGTTGCATTTCCCTCATTTTTGCAACGGCAAAGTTTAATTTTTCCTGCAAATCATCTAATATGGTCTTTTCCACGATTACCTCGCTCACCTCGGTCGCAATTCCGCCCCAAATTGCTTCTTGAGGTGGTCAAGAATAGTTGATACAGCTGTATTAATCTCACTTTCCTTTAATGTACGCTCTTTTGAAGAAAAGGTCAATGAAAAAGCGATACTTTTTTTACCCGCCGGTATTTGATCTCCCTTATAAAAATCAAATAGTTGAATTTCTTTCAGGTATGGACCGCCTTTGTTGCTGATTTCCCGTTTGATTTCTCCGACGGCGATATTAGCATCCACCAATAAAGCCAGGTCAAACGGAACGGATGGGAAGCGCGGGATGCTGTCAAATATTTTTTCCACCCGACGATGGTTGAATAACAAGTCAAAATCGAGCGCAAAAGCGTATACATCATCCACTTTAATCTTAAACTTTGCAAGGACGGGTTTGCTGATTTTTCCAAACGTGCCGAGATACTCTTTCCCATTGATCATGAGTCCGGCACTTTCCTGGTCCCAGATGTTTTCGAGGGCAGGAACAAATTGATAGGGTGTTATACCTGCTTTATTGATTAAGGCGATGACAACGCCTTTGATGTCGAAAAAATCAATTTCTTTTGATTTTTCATACCAAACGGCTTCGTTCTTTTTACCGGACAGCAACCCTACGATCTGTTTTTTCTCAACTACGTGATCGGTTTTGTTATCATACCAGGCTGCATGGCCCACCTCGAAAAATCGGAGGTTATGCATCTGCCGGTTGCGATTGTAAGCGACATTGTTCAACATCGAAATCAACAGACTGGTGCGAAAAAAAGCCCAGTCGCTGCTCAACGGATTCATCAATTCGATTGCTTTTCCATCCTCGGGTAAAAATAAATCAGCGGCTTCTCGCGAGATCAGACTGAGAGAAAGACATTCGTATAAACCCATCCCGGCCAGGATATGGCGCAGGTGGTCGGTAAATACGATCCGTTCGTTGGCTGCCTGAGTCTGATCGATGGTTGTCTTGAACGCAAACGGTATTTGATCGTAGCCGTATAAACGCGCCATTTCCTCGATAATATCCACTTCTCTAACTAAATCCGGTCGAAAAGTGGGGATGCGTAAAAGTGAAACATCCTCATCTTTCTTTTCACATCCAATTTCCAGGCATGGCAGGATTCGCCCCACATCGTCCTGAGTTATTTGCGTGCCCAGGAGGGTGTTGCAGCGTTTGAGCGAAAACGGTATCTGGAGCATTTCTACTTTACGCTGGTTGACGTCAATAAAATCGCCGATCACTTCGGCGTCGGCCAGTTGCGTCATAAGCTGTGCGGCCAGATGTAATGCCGGGAGGGTGCCATTGGGGTCTGCACCACGCTCGAAGCGGCGAGAGGACTCTGTGCTGATGTCCAACAACCTGGCCGTCCGACGAATATTTGTCGGCTCAAAATAGGCGCTTTCCAGGAAAACGCTACCGGTGTCTTCATGTACTTCCGAATTGAGGCCGCCCATAATACCCGCCAGTGCCACCGGTTTGTGGCCGTCACAGATGAGACAGGATTCCGAGTCCAACATATGCGATTTGCCGTCCAGGGTGGTGAATACCTCTCCCTTTTCAGCTGCGCGAACGACAATCTTTTTCCCCTCGATTTGCCGATAATCGAAGGCGTGCAATGGATGGCCGAGTTCCAGCATAACGTAATTGGTAATATCCACGATGCTGTTAATGGCGCGTACACCGGCATGATGCAATCGATAGGCCATCCAGAAAGGCGAATCTTGAATGCGGACGTTTTTCAGGAATCTGCCCGAATAGCGGTAACAGTGGGCCGCATCTTTAATTTCGACGCTGATATAGTCGTGCACCGGTTCTTTGGTGCCCTGCACCTGTATCGATCGTTTTTGTAACGTGACGCCGGTGACGGCCGCAATTTCGCGCGCCACTCCGATCATACTGAGGCAATCAGGCCGGTTTGGTGTGATGGACACGTCCAGGACATAATCGGTTTCGCCGAGATAGTCGTGCAAATCTGTGCCCGCCGTAACGGTTGACGGCAGGGTCATCAATCCTTCCGATCGTTCGGTGAGCCCCAATTCCGCTTCGGAACAGAGCATCCCTTCGCTCTGCACGCCGCGGA
>JAFGSU010000522.1 GCA_016934435.1 Candidatus Zhuqueibacterota bacterium
ACATCGCCAGCTGGGCGCAGGGAGAAGTGGATGTGGTTGATCTGCAAAATGAGCGGTTAATCAAACGCATCCTGCACAAGGGCATCCTGCCGCACATGTTCAATATGGCTTACAATCCCCTCGACGGCCTGCTCTACATACCCAAAGGCACCACCGCGGTGAACGGCTCTTTCGGCGCGGCGCTGTCCGTACTCAATCCCGCGACCGAAAAAATGGATAAAATCTACACCGGCTGGGCGCCTATCGATCTGGTGGCGGCGCCCGAAGGTGATGGGGTTCTGGTGTTCAATAACGAGGATGCTTTCGCGCGCATCAGAACCGACGGATCGTTCACGCTACACAGGCTGCCGGTGGAATATCCCATCGCCGCCCTGAGGCGCGCGGACGGCGATATCTATCTTTCTTATGGCGCGCATCAGTCATACTGGCCGACGGTGTACATCTGGGATGCGAAAAACGGCATCCTGAGGATGAATCCGAAAAGCGGTATTTATTATGACCGCCGCATCCCGCGCCAGGCGCATCAGATAGTTGAGGACCGGGACGGCGTCCTCTATTTCCTGCAAAATTCCTGGGGCCGCGAGGAGCAATTCCTCGGCCTGCTGCCGGACGGTGTGCGCGATTTCGACATCGGCCGGCGCATCCGGCTGAAAGATGAGTTGGAACGCGAGACCGTACCGCGGTTGCTGCGATACGACCCGGCCCTGCATTGCCTCTATGCCGCACGGGTGGGAGATAAAGACGACGCTTCCGGTCTGCTGCATGTGATTAATTTGGACAGCCATAAAGTGGCCGGCCGGGTGGCCCTGGGCAACAATCCCACCGATATGTGCTTTGATGACCACGCCATCTATATCACCGATTTTGCAGCCAACACAATCACCAGAGTTGACAAAAACACTTATGCCACGCAAACGCTCAAAGTCGGCCGGCAGCCGTTGCGATTGGCGGCGCATGAAGGTCATGTATATGCCCTGTGCCATGCCGGCAAATCGCTGCACGATCTCTCCACCGGCGCCGAGTATCAAGTGCCGACGACCGGACGGCCGAATGCATTGATACCGTGGCGGGGAAAATTGGTCGTGGCAGCGCATGCTCCCAACACGCTGCAGATTTTCCTCTTTGATGCGAAAATCGGCAGGATAAAATTGCTGCATGAACAAACCTATCCTTACGGCGACACCCGCTTCGATTCCGGCAACGTCTCGTTTTATCTGCAGGGCCAGTACGGCGACGCGGTGTTTCACCTCATCCGCGGACTGGAAGACGATCATGGCCGCCTGTGGTTGAGCGATTTCATCGCCGGGAAGGTGTATCTGATAGAGGAATAGTAATATCTGTCAGTTTGTACACAATCTCAGCCCGTGGGAACAAGATGGTTTTTACTTTATTTCAAATTTTTACCCAAATTCGGTGTTAACCCGCAAACTGAACTGAAAATATGCCACCCGCAGGATTACCCAATTAACCTGTAAACACTGAATCGGTGGTTTTGTAACAATAAATAAGGTAAAAAGAATTCTGCTCTAACCTCATCGGCGATGAACTTGGCAGAGTCGGCACGACACATGCCCGCTGCTGCATCTTTTGAAGACACGGTTACACTGTCGCCGTTACACTAAAATGGTTACGCCATGACAAACGTGGGCGCTTAATCTCGCTCCCCTGCTCCGTAAACATTGAGAACATAATATAAAAGCACACCAAGACACAAAGACGCAAAGAAATTGCTTTGTGCCTCTGTGTGAATAATAAATGATTTTAGTACGCCAATCCATTTCGCAAATTTACAGTAAAACGCCTTGCGAGTGACTTGGAATCAGCAAATTTTTAATGATTCCCCTTACCGGACTCATAGGAGACTTGCACTCCCAGATGTCCGGAACATGCCGAGCACACAAAATAAAAACGGGGCGATTAAGCCCCGTTTAATGAACCTTGTGCTTTTAACAGCGCTCAATATCCATGCCGCTCACCTGAGACCCATCTCCTCGAGCAGATAATCAGCTCCGGCAAATTTCTCGGTGATGAACATGACATAGCGTATATCGACCGATATGGTGCGCTGCATGTCGGGAATATATTCCCAGTCGCCGGTCAGCGCTTCATAGTTGCCGTCAAAGGCGATGCCGACTAACTCGCCGCGGGCGTTCATCACCGCACTGCCGCTGTTGCCGCCGGTAATGTCGCATTCATGGGTAAAAGCGACCGGCACATCGTTGAGAACGGGATCGAGCCATCGGCCCAAATCCCTGTCGGCGTGCAATGCCTGCAATTTTTCCGGCGCATCAAAGGGCACGTTGCCGGTATGCTTTTCGATCACTCCGCTCAGGGTGGTGAAAGGTTTATAGTATACGGCGTCGCGCGGTTCATAGCCGGACACTTTGCCGAAGGTAAAACGGATGGTGCCATTGGCGTCGGAATACAATTCGCTCTTTTTCCAGTGGCCGATCATCTCGATATACCGGCGCGAAAGGTCCGATAACAGCGCTTCCCGCTTTTCATCGGCTTTGCGCCGCGCTTCCATATCGGGATACAGTTTCAGGGCAAAAACGATTAGGGGATCATCGCTGGCGGATAACTCGTCCAGGGTGGCTTTGTACATTTTCGCCACAACGGCCATATCAGATAGTTGGGTTTTGCCGTACACTCGATCAACATATTCTTCAACCGAGGCATCATCGCGAAGGATATGTTCCAGCCCTTCGATGGGTGATGTTTCCCGCAATTCTCCGGCTTTCAGCAGGGTGCGGCGCAGCAGCATTTTATCAACGCCCTCATCATAACTCATGTAGGTGAACCGAAGTCTTTGCAGGGAACGGTCGATATCCTTTTCGGAAAAGTTAGGATCCCGCTCGCTCTCTTCCATGCTGCGTTGATGGGCGTTATACACAATCCGGTTGGCGATGCCGGGCAGGGTGCCGGACATGCGGCCAAAAGCGCTGAGAATGTCATTGCGCTCGCTCTCGCTCAGTTGCCGGCTGTAAAGATCGGCAAAGGCGTCCATTACGTCGCCGTACTGCGATTTCAGTTTAGCATCCTTTTCAATGAACGCGCGCAATTCCTTTTCGGCTGCTTGCTTTTTCTGTAAAAATCTATTAGCTTTCATCCCATCCACATTACCCTGATAATTTTTCATGGAATTGTTGAGGCCCTTGACAAATCCGGCCACCTTGCGCGACAGGACAGGATTCTCCCGACCTTTTTCTTCCAGCAACTTGATCATTTCTTTATAATTTTCGATGGAGCGAGGATAGAGATGATTGAGGGCATAATCAACGGCATAGGAAGTGCGGTAACGATTGGTCCGGCCCGGAAAACCCAGAATAAAGGTCAAATCGCCTTCGCGCAGAGGCTCTGTGGCAATTTTGAGCCACTTTTTCGGTTTATAGGGCACGTTTTCCTTATCGTACTTGCGGCCACGGCCATCGGGGGCCATATAGACGCGCAGGAAAGAAAAATCGCCGGTATGTCTCGGCCACATCCAGTTATCGATATCGCCGCCGTAATTGCCGATGGATTGCGGCGGAACATAAACCAGACGGACATCCTCAAAACTCTGCTGAACGAAAAGCATGTATTGCCTGCCTTCGAACATTTCGGCAATACGGGCGCTGATGTCTTCACGCCCGGCTTCGATGGCTTCGGTCATGCTCTGAATTTTAGCCCGGATAGCCCGGCGACGTTGAACGGGATCATCGATGCCCTTCAGGACGGCAACCACCTCGTCGGTGACATCCTTCATTTCCAACAGAACACGGGCGATGTAGCCGGGAGCGGAAATTTCATCCTCGCGGGTGGCGGCAAAAAAACCTTTGGTTATGTAATCATCGGCGCTGATGGAAGCCCTCTGCACACCGCCAAAGGCGACATGATGATTGGTGAGCAGCAAGCCGTTGCCGGAGACCAGCTCGGCCGAGGCTCCGCCCAGGTTCACAATCGCATCAACCAGCGACACGCCCCCGGGATTGTAAATGTCCGTTGTCTTGATTTTCAATCCCTGTTGCTCAAGGTTTAATCTGTCAATCTGGTTCAGCAACCACATCCCCTCCTCGGCTTGCAGACCGCTGAATAAAAATACTATGCATACGACAATACATGCAATCCTCATTCGATTATTTCCTTTCTGTTTGGTGAATGGTTACTTAAAATTATAAAAGGTTTATACGATTGATAGGCAAAAAGTAGCGCCTGTTCCGACTTCACGTTTAGAGATTATGGAGTTCGCTTCGTTCTGACTCAGTCTTGATGTTAAATGAAACCATTTTTCCGCCACTCATAAGGACATGGCGGAGATTGCTTCGCTCCAAGGCAGTCTTGATAAAATGTTACACTCCGATCCTCCACTCGCAATGGCAGCTCCCCCCTGTCACTGCGAGCGCAGGTGACGAGCAATCCTCTCGGGACAATATGCCATGGAGCGCGGCAGTCCCCGCTATAAGGGCAATCAACCAGTTACCTTCTGGCGGAGATTGCTTCCTTCCAACGCAGATTTGATAGGAAATGGCACTACTGTTCCTCCACCCGCAATGACAGCGCCACCCTGTCATCGCGAGTTGGGTATGGCAAAACTGCCATTATTCCCTAAACGACAAAAAAAAGAATATCATTGAGAGTTGGGTATGGCAAAATTCCCATGATTCCCGAAAGGACACAAAAAAGACTGTCATTGCGAGTGGAGGAACAGTGTATTTATAAGA
>JAFGSU010000523.1 GCA_016934435.1 Candidatus Zhuqueibacterota bacterium
CAAATCCGTTAAAAACATGGCAATAAAAACAGGAACCAGGGCATTTGCGGTTCCGAATAATATGGCTCCGGACGTTTTAGCCAGCATGAGTGTTTGCAGCGAAATAGGCGCCAGCAGCAGCCGCTCGAACGAACGGCCTTTTTTTTCAAATGTCACCGTCACCGAAAGCACACTGGTTGCGCCAAACAGAATGCTCATCGCCACGAGTCCCGGAAGTAAATCGCCAAGACGTTCCATTCCCAGCCCGGAACGAATGAAAAACATGGCTATCCAGACCAGAGGAAACAGCAGTCCCCAACTGATGTTCGGCGGCTTGAGGTAATAAGACCGCATATCTTTAACCAGGATGTTCCAGAATGCAATCCACGCTTTCATGCTTTACTTCCCATCCCGGCTTTTTCCTTTTCTTTTTTCATGGCATCGGCCTCAATACCGGTAATATCAACAAAAACATCTTCAAGACTCGGCTTCACTCTTCGGGCCTCGGAAACTTCAACTCCGTGTTCTTCAAGAAAACGCACCACCGCTCCGGCGAGAATTGGTTTTTCCGCTTCAATTCGGATAGTGTCTTTTTGCGCAAAAATAAAATTCATATCCGCAAAAGATTCCGCCAGTTTATGGTGTATATCATCATCCTCCTTTACGCACACAATCTGGACAACATGCTTGTTTCGGATCGGCTGGAGCAGATTTTCAACGGTATCAATCTTTACAATCCGGCCAGATACAATAAACGCTATGCGGTCGCAAAGCCTCTGCGCTTCCTCGATATAATGTGTGGTCAGGAATATGGTCGTGCCGTTTTGGTGCAAATCAGAAATCAATTGCCTTAACTGCCGGGCACTGGCGACATCCAGACCGGTCGTGGGTTCATCGAGAAAAAGAATTTGAGGTTCGTGTATGATTCCTGCCGCAATCGTAAGCTTTCGTTTCATACCTTTGGAATAGCCGCCGAATTTGCGATCAGCCGCCTGTTTAAGGCCAAAGACCTCCAGCAATTCTTGCGCTTTGTTGATGCGTTTTTGCCTGGGCATTCCATAAAGCGCACCGCAAAAGCACAGGTTGCCGAAACCGGTCAATTCGGGATATAAATTGCTCTCGTCCGGGACCACGCCAATAAGGTGCTGAGCCGCTCGATGCTTTTGACTGCAATCCATTCCCCCAATCCGAATCGTCCCTTGATCCGGTCGCGCCAACCCGGTCAGCATATTGATGGTGGTCGTCTTGCCCGCACCGTTGGGGCCCAAAAAACCAAACACCTCCCCCGGCGGCACGGAAAATGAAATATCATCCACCGCCTTGATGCCGCTGAAGCCCTTTGAAAGTCCCTTGACGGTAATCACACAAAACTCCTTTTATCCAGTCGGCATTTCAAACGGTTATAACCTTATCCGAATCCCGAACAACTTCGTATTGATCTTTCAACGTTGATAAGGGACAAATATCCGACCCTTCGGAGTTCCTTAATTTCAGACAAGCGCCGCAGGCCAAAAACTCGCCCCCGGCATCCAATACCTTCTGCGCCTGCGTTTTGACATCAAACCGCGCATCTTCAATCTTGTCGATATCGACCCCTTTGCCGGAAAGAAATATGCGAACACTATCCCTTTGCTGCAAACTGTAAAGAGCCAGCCGCAGAGCATTAAAAACAGTTTCCGGATCCGTTTGAGTAATGATTAATCCAAGTTTCATCATGTATTCCTTTGCAATAACATCCAATTTTTGGCGTAAAAACGCAGATTCGGGGTTCGGAGACCATAACCCTGAATCACCTGGCCGTTTTTTTACATCGGCAGACCTATCATCATCATCATCATCATCGGATAAACTAATATGGATTTATCATCCCGGCAAGCATAAAAGGATTAACGTTCATCATTTCCGGTCGAACGTCTTGCCAGAAACCGTCTGCCCCTGTAATCTGTTTTATCATAATCAGTTATAAACAGCTGCCATAAAATTCCCACCGGTATTTTTCATCATATCAAAGAAATACATAGTCGCTGATTTGACTATTTAATTTTCGATACATAGCATTCCTTGCAGATGTTGGTTAGTTTCGTTGGCTTAACCCTTATATGAGCGACAATCAGTAATTGAATGGAACATATATGGCCATAAATGGAATAACATCTAAACAAATGAAAGGAGAATTTTACGTATGGAACAACAGTACAAACTCCCGTTAATTGGCGAAAAAGCACCCTCCTTCGAGGCGGAAACCACGCAGGGACACATCAAGTTCCCCGATGATTACAAGGGCAAATGGGTCATTTTCTTTTCGCATCCGGCGGACTTCACCCCGGTTTGCACCACCGAATTCATGACCTTCGCCGCCATGGCGGATGAGTTCAAGCGTCTCAATTGCGAATTACTCGGTCTGTCTATTGACAGCACCTACAGCCACATTGCCTGGCTGCGCACCATCAAGGAAAAAATTACCTACAAAAACATGAAAGGCATCGAGGTAAATTTTCCCGTTATCAGCGATTTGACCATGGAAGTCTCCAGGGCGTTTGGCATGCTCCAGCCGTCGGCCAGCAACACTCAGGCCGTTCGGGCCGTCTTTATCATGGATCCCAAGGCCGTCGTGCGGGCGATTCTCTACTATCCGCTTGCCAACGGCCGCAATATGGATGAAGTCAAACGGCTGCTCATCGCCATGCAGCACTCCGACGAACACGGCATCGCCACCCCCGCCAACTGGCAACTGGGCGATGACGTGATTGTCCCGCCGCCCGGCTCCTGCGGCGCCGCCAAGGAACGCGTGGAAAAAAGCGATAAAGATTTGAAAATTCTTGACTGGTTCATCTGCCTGAAAAAATGCCCGCATGGAAATAGCGACCCGGCGACCTTGCATATTTGCGATTGAGGGTATAAAATCCCCGGCTGTTTATAGCGGCAGAGTCTGGTTTCGATGAAACCGGCCGCCCTACGGAGTGTTTATTTTTTTCACAGGAGACTACTATGACCGCTAAAACGGCCGCCACCGCGTTAAAGGACATTAAAAAAGCCAC
>JAFGSU010000524.1 GCA_016934435.1 Candidatus Zhuqueibacterota bacterium
CAAGCGCGCGAATTCTTGTAGTCTTGATGCCTATATGCTCCACAACCCCAAGTTTATCACCAACGATTATAAAATCACCAATTTCAAACGGTCGGTCGAAGAATATTACAAAGTAGCTGAATAAATCACCCAGCACTGCCTGCGCCGCCAGTGCAACTGCAATACCACCGATACCAAGTCCTGCAACAACAGCCGAAATTTTCACCCCCAGATTATCAAGAAGGAAAATCAGTGCGATGGACCAGATGAGCAGATTGAGCAATCCTTTAATCCCTTTAAGTTGTTTCTCCCGGCGTTCATTATCCTCATATTTCTTCAGATAGGTTTTCAAACCATAGTTAACTAAAGTAACAATTATCTTTACTACAAAGAAAGTTAAAATAATAGAGATAATGGTATTAAAAACGGAAGTAAAAGATTTGGAAAGTTTAAGTGTATGTAGTGAAATATAAAAAACACCCAATAAAATGATTGGTAGAATGGATTTCTCAATCGCCTTTACCAGCAAATCGTCAATTGTTGCTACAGTTTTTTCAGACCAGCTTTTTAGTTTTCTATTGATTATCTTTTTAAAAAGATATAGTAAGGTTAACCCCGAAATAAATATTATCAGAGCCACCAGATAATGATAATACGTATTCCCAAGGAATGTTCGATTCAAAAAGTCAGACATGTTCATAATATCTCCTTATTATTATCAATTTTATAATATATGATTTTTTTTACGACATACAATAAAATTATGAAATAATTAGGATCAAAATACATAGTAAGATGTGAATAAAAGATTAATAAGATTTTTTAAAATATACAATGCTTTGCAAATTAATTTTTTTGTAATCCGTTGCGTTCGAAGGATATATTTTTTATATTTCGAATATCATAAATTTTTTTCTAAAGGAATAATAAGATTTAAAAAGGAGAAGCCATGAAGCAATCGTAAATCAATCGTCTGCTCGGGGGAGTCATGATGGTTTTACTGTTGCTCTCTGTATCACAAACCTTTGCGCAGGAGAGTAAAGACTGCACTCTCATCGGGCGCTGGGTAAATGGGACCTGTCGTGCTGTAGCTGTGGTGGGAGAAACCGCCTATTTTGGCAATGGCGGATATCTTGAAATGGTCGATTTTTCCGATCCTCAAGAAATAGGCAAAATCGTACTCCCCGGACCGGTACAGGATGTCGCCCTGTCCGGCCATTACGCCTATGTGGCAGTTTATGGAGCTGGTCTTCGGGTGATCGATGTCTCCGATCCCGCCGCCCCTATTGAAGTCGGTTTTTTTGATACCGTCGGTTATGTATGTGGCATCGCTGTCTCGGGCCATTACGCCTAACAGTGTGTACAGGGGTGCAAGTTATGCACATTAAACCGGACGACTTTACAGATATATTCAGTTTATGTACGATATGATCGATCTTTCCTCCTCAGACTTGTTCACCCACCGAAAATATGCGCTTCGCTTAATTCCCCTTGAGCGCTGCGAGGGCCTCTGTATCGGTCACGTCATGCCAGTTTCGATAGACCTGGGCGACTGCCTGAAAATGTTCCGGACTCTCCAGTACGATAAGGTCATCCACCATTCCTCTCACTTTATGTGCGACCTTTCTGCTTGCCACCGGCACCGCCACGATGATTCTCTCCGCTTCTGGATAAAGTGGACATGATTCTGTTCTTTTTGGTCAGATAACTCGATAGCAGCAGCCGGGTGCCGTCGAATTCCCTGGAATTATTTACAGACGGCATCGAGAGCTCTGTAATCCTTTAGTCTGATATTGGCAAAGGGTTTCTGGCCGTTATTGATCCGTTCTTTGTTCAGAGTTTGAAATTCGGATTTACACATCGTGATAAAAATCCTCTCAGTGCTCATTGAGTTTCTCTATCTCCTCTATTTGTTCGGCCAATCTTTTTTCATCCAGACCGTGGGCCATAGTAACGCGTTTGGAGTGCTCGGTGATGGCGAGATAGTGATAGCCCTTTTCCCTGGCACCTTCTGCCATCTCCTTCAATTCAAATTTGCCATCCGATGCCTTGGTATGGGACTGCAGATCGCCTTGAATGTCTTCCAGGGTGATCAGCTTGGGAAGCTTGTTCTTCTGTGCTGCCTCAATCTCGCCGCGATTTTCCCGCAGTTCCGGTTCGATATATGACAATCCGATTTGTTCATAGACCTCATCTTCTGATTTGCCGGCGATGCGTTTATCTTCATTTCTAAAAACGCCATACTCGTTGATTTTTAGCTTTTTACTCACCGCGATTTTACGAATGGCGATGTTGTGATCTTTGCATCCGGTGAAATAAACCAGAGCGGCGCCATAGCTTTCTGCCGTAACCGCACGCAGATCGACTTGAAGACCGGACCGTAGTAGCACTGAAGAACGCGTCTCACTTTGCTGGCGGCGTTTCAGTTCCTGAAGGATCTTTTGCTCGGTCTTTTTCCCAAATCCTTTGAGTCCCTGAATCCTGCCATCTTCTGCTGCTTTTTGCAGTTCATCCACAGCATTGATGCCCAGTTCCTGGTGCATAGTCCGGACTTTGCTCGGTCCCACGTTGGGTATTTTCATCAAATCGAGGAGTGACTCGGGTAGTTTCTTTTCCAATGTCTCCAACTCCTTCAATTTACCGGTTTCCACAATCTCTTGAATCTTGTCGGCAATACGCGAACCAATATTGGGCAGCTGGGAGAGATTTTTCCCCTCTTTGAGCATGCCCGCAACACTTTGCGACAAACCGGAAATCGACTGCGCGGCTGTGCGATAGGCCCTGATTCTGAATTGATTTTTGCCTTGAATATCCAATAAATCGGCCACGTTATTTAAGATGTTAGCAATGTCGCTGTTATGGACTGGCATTTTTCATTCTATCATCCCGACCTTTATGCCTTCGCCTCCCCTGAAGGTGTACTAATCTTTCACACTGCGTATATCCGTTTGTTTAAGTTTGTTCTTATCTTGCACATTCAAAGGATCTGTTCCCTGTATGAGCTCGTCTGTTGTTATATTGCACGATAAAATAGGATTGTAACATTATAATAAACAATAGCTCTTGTGAATGTCAATAGTTTGGTATGGTTGTTGTAAAAGTAATATTGTGTCCATTAATAGGTCCGGTTAAGGAAAGGTCCCCATAATTCGTGTTATACAGTCGAACGGGCGTTTAAACTGCCGTCGACTGTGGAGTAATCAAAAGTAGAGACAAAACTCAAAGGCGGTATTTTAGATCTGAATCTACTCAAATAATGAAGGGAATCATTATACCCAGTTAAAGATGGAAGAACAAATTACACATAAGAATCGGGGAAAGGTGGTTTCTGTCCGCAGTAGTATCGTCGATGCACAGTTTTTGCACCGTCTTCCTGCCCTGCACAATGTGCTGCAATGTGGGGAGAAAAAAGATGTCTATCTGGAGGTGGTTTCTCTTTTGGATAGTGAAACAGTGCGTTGTATCGCGCTCAGTCCTACACAGGGATTGAGCCGTGGTGCGGTCATTGTGGACCTGGAAAGCCCCATCAGAATTCCTGTCGGCAAAGAATTATTGGGAAGGGTATTCAACATTTTCGGCGAGACTATCGATCGAAAAGAACCGCTGCGCATATCGGAGCGCCGCTCGATTCATCAAACACCGATCCCCATTGCCAAACGGATGGCCACTTCGGAAATATTTACCACTGGCATAAAAGCAATCGATATCTTGAGTCCACTGGAAAAAGGTGGTAAGGCCGGCCTGTTTGGAGGTGCGGGGGTCGGCAAGACCGTCTTGATCATGGAAATGATTCATAACATGGTTAGTGAATATGAAGGCGTCAGCATCTTTTGCGGTATCGGCGAAAGAGTCCGCGAAGCAGAGGAACTATACCGTGAACTGAAAGAGACCCAGGTCCTTGAGAACACGGTATCTGTTTTTGGACAGATGAATGAACAACCCGGCGCTCGATTTAGGGTCGGTCATACGGCTTTGACCATGGCCGAATATTTTCGTGACGATGCCAGGCAGGATGTGCTGCTGTTGATCGATAATATATTCCGATTCATTCAGTCGGGTGCAGAAGTTTCGGGATTGATGGGACGCCTGCCCTCGCGAGTGGGTTATCAGCCAACCCTGGCTACAGAATTGGCCGAATTAGAAGAGAGAATCTGCAACACTTCATCGGGGGCCATTACCTCGATTCAGGCGGTTTATGTACCGGCCGATGATTTCACAGATCCGGCTGCAGTGCATACATTTACACACTTGTCCGCTTCGATTGTTTTATCACGAAAAAGGGCCAGCCAGGGCCTCTATCCTGCCATCGATCCGCTGCAATCGGGCTCGAAAATGCTTTCACCACAGGTTGTGGGTGAACGGCACTATCGTCTTGCTCAGGAAATTCGGAAAACGCTTGCCCAATATGAAGAGTTGAAGGATATCATTGCCATGTTGGGCCTGGAGGAGCTTTCACAGGAGGATCAAAATACCGTGCACCGGGCCCGAAAACTGGAACGCTTTCTCACGCAGCCATTCTTTGTCACCGAACAGTTTACGAATAAAAAAGGTAAACTGGTTCATTTACAGGATGCGCTGAATGGTTGTGAAAAGATTTTAAACGATGAATTGGCAGATTATCCGGAAAAGGCTTTCTATATGATTGGCGTTATAGACGAGGTCGAAAAACATGATGACACTTAGAGTCTTTTCATCAGTCAGGTTTCTGGTCGACGAGCCGGTCAGTAAAGTCACAGTTGAAACGCCCGAAGGTGCCTATACTCTGTTGCCCCGCCACATCGACGCCGTGCTGACAGTTGTTCCGAGTATATTGTCATTTGTCAACAAAAATGGCGATGAAGAGTTCGTGGCATTGGATGATGGGATACTGGTAAAGCAAGGCACCAGGGTGTTTGTCGCATCCATCAAAGGCGTCAGATCCCAGGATTTGGGTTCGCTGGAGATTATCCTGAAAGACGAGATCTATACTCTCAGTGAGCGGGAAAAGAAATCCAGAACGGCCTTGGCCATATTGGAAGCAAATATTTTACGTAAATTTCAAACACAGGTGCGTGAATTGCATGAATAACAGAAAACAAGATAAAGAAGAAAGAGCGGATCTGGGCGATTTAATCGCAAAGAGCCAAAAAAGGAAATTGCGCGCACGCAAGGAAGAAAACTCGGGACACTTGTGGTATGGTCTGGGAATGTTTGGTCTGGTTGGTTGGTCTGTCGCAATCCCAACCTTAATCTGTACGGCTATAGGCATTTGGATCGATACGGTTTTCGAAACCAACTATTCATGGACTCTGATGTTCCTGTTCATCGGCATTGTGCTCGGTTCGATCAACGCCTGGCACTGGGTCAAACGGGAGAGCCGGCATGATTGAATCGGGCCACGATTATTCTTTCCTTGTTCTGTTAGCCAGCGCCATTGTGGTCCTGGTCATTTTTATCAAGATTGGCTTAAAAAAAATCGGGATTCCAGCGTTGGTTGGCTATATTCTGCTGGGTCTTGGTATCCGCTGGTTGAACCTGCATGCGGAATTATTTTCAAACCGGTCAATGGAAATCCTGCAATTCTTTGCCAAAATCGGCATCATCACTCTGTTGTTTCGTATCGGACTGGAAAGTAACCTGCAAGGATTGGTCAGGCAGCTCCGTCGCGCTTCTGTGATTTGGATTTTTGGCGTTATTGGATGCCTCATTTGATACACTCTATAGCTTTTTTAGCCCTTTTTTCTTTATCGGTATTGGTTTGAGTATCGATCCTGCGGCTCTCGACCTTGGAGTAATGATAGGTGCTGTGCTCTTTACGGCCGCTACCCTGGGAAACCTAACTGGACAGGGACTGCCGATTTTTTTGATCGAAAGTCAAAGAAGCGGCTGGCGACAGGGGCGAATTGCTTTTCTGGTTTTAGGTTTCAGTATGGTTCCTCGAGCGGAAATTGCCATGATTATCATGCAAAACGGCTTGAAAACCGGCAAATGGGCCGTCACATCCAGCACCTTCAACGGCATGGTCGTGGCCTCTTTGTTGACATGCGTCATCGCTCCGATTTTGGTACGCGCATTGCTGAAGAAATGGCCACAAAGCAATTATTAATCATCATGGAGAGAACAGCATGCTTAGCTATTTATTTTATTTCTTGATGGGCAGCATTCTGGGTCTGTTTTATTTTGGTGCTCTGTGGGTGACCATCCGTAGAATGGCTGCTTCCTCCAAACCTGTGTTCTGGGTGCTGGGCAGTTTCTTTTTCCGGCTGCTGTTGGTCCTATGCGCTTTCATTTTGATGACGATTATGGGCGGTTGGCAGGCGATCTTATTGGCTCTGTTGGGCTTTATGACCATGAAATTTATTGCCACACGCGAACTGGGACCCCGGCGCAACCTGTTCCATCACACTGCATAGCGCCGTATTTGGTGCCCTGGCCGTTGGCTGTACAAGATAAACGAGCGTAACATGAATATAAGCCCTGATTCTATTATATATTGGCAGTATGGACCTATTGTGATCAACGCCACCATCGTTTTCACCTGGGCGGTCATGGCCATATTGGTTTTGATCTCCTGGCTGGTGACACGAAAACTCACCATCGAAGGCGATATTTCGCGATGGCAGGGATTGCTGGAAACCATCGTCGCCATCATCAGAGAGCAGGTTAGACAGATCATGCATCACAAATCCGACCAATATCTGGCATTCCTTGGCACTTTGTTTCTCTTCATATCCCTGTCGAATCTCTTGGCATTTGTACCGGGCTATCACCCTCCAACCGGGTCCATCTACACTACATCGGCTTTGGCAATCTGTGTCTTTTTCGCGGTTCCTTATTTTGGCATCGTCGAGCGGGGCTTGGTCGGTTATCTGCGGCAATATATCAAACCAGTGGTTTTTATGCTGCCTTTTAATATCATAGGCGAGCTATCACGTACCCTGGCCATGGCCGTGCGTCTGTTTGGCAATATCATGAGCGGCACCATGATTGTGGGAATTCTCATCTCGTTATCCCCGCTGTTTTTACCCATTGTCATGCAGGCGTTTGGTTTATTGATCGGACAGATACAGGCCTATATTTTTGCGGTACTGGCGGCGGTCTATATCGCATCAGCCACCAGAGAGAGGAAAAAGAACGAATCCAATGACAACCAAAGGGAGGTATAATTTATGGAAGGTGTACACATTATCGGACAGATCTCCGTCATCATGGCCGGGATTACTATTGCGATCGGTTCGATAGGCCCCGCCATCGGCGAGGCCATGGCTTTGGCGCGGGCGCTGCAGTCCCTTGCACAGCAGCCAGATGAGGCCAGCACCATCACACGGACGTTGTTTGTGGGTCTGGCGATGATCGAGTCCACGGCTATCTATTGTTTTGTGATTGCCATTATCCTCATCTTTGCCAATCCATTCTGGAATTACGTTTCATCGCAAGCCGGAGGATAACCCATGCAGATCAATTGGTTTACACTCGTAGCCCAGATTGTAAACTTTATGGTGCTTTTATTTCTCCTCAAGCACTTTTTATACCATCGAATTGTCGATGCCATGGATGAGCGAGAACAAAGAATCAAAGACCGCTTCCAGGAAGCTGAAGAAAAGAAGCAGCAAGCTTCAGAAGAGATGTCAGATTACGAACGTAAAAACAAAGAGCTCACCGATGAACGCGAACAGTTCTTGGCTGAGGCAAAGGAGCAGGCAGAGCAGGAGCGCAAGAAACTCATGCAGCAGAACCGCGATGAAATAGATCGGCAGCGAAAGCAATGGTATGAAGCCCTGGAGAACGAAAAAGCGGATTTTCTGAAGACACTTCAGCGCAAAACCGGCCAACAAATTTATGAGCTGTCGCGCCGAGTGCTCTCGGATTTGGCCGATGAAACATTGGAAAAGCAGATGATTGCAGTCTTAATCGATCGGGTGAAAAAAATGGCGCCAGAGGAACTTGAAGAGATCCTTGATTCAGCCAGAGAGAATGGTGCGCTGCAGGTGGAAAGTACTTTCGAAATGGTTGGCGAACAAAGGAAAGAGGTCGAGTCGGCGCTCCAGGAGATCTTTGCACGGGATTTGAAAATAGAATTTGTGATCTCAGAGGATATGATTTGCGGCATTGAATTAAAGGCCGGTGGACAGATCATGATCTGGAGCATTGATGATTATTTAAACCTTTTGCAGCAAAAGTTTCAGGAGCAGTTTGATCGGGCGGGTGCAGAATGAATCAGGATTTGACAAATACCATACACTCCGAGCTGAATCATATCTTTGAGCTTGCTGCAGAATTGCTTGCCAAACAAAAGCCGGATTTGCGTACTCTGGAGATAGGTACCGTTAGCTTTGTCGGTGAGGGGATTGCCAGGGTAAATGGTCTGCAGAGCATAAAGTCGGATGAATTAGTGCGTTTTCAGGGCAACCATCTCGGCATTGCCTATGATCTTGCCCGGCATACGCTTGGGGTAATTCTTCTGGATAGGAGCGAAGATATATTGATGGGCAGTCGTGTTACCCGCACCCATCGGGTGGCAGATGTTCCGGTTGGAGACGGGCTTATTGGCAGGATGATCGATGCGGTTGGCAGGCCTTTGGATGAGCAAGGTGTCATTCGTGCCGCTACACGGCGCCCCATCGAACAACCGGCTCCGGGGATCATGGACCGCGCACCGGTGCAGGTGCCCTTGCAAACGGGTGTAAAGGTGGTGGATGCTCTCATCCCCATAGGCCGCGGTCAACGGGAGTTGATCCTCGGCGACCGGCAGACCGGCAAAACAGCCATCGCCATCGATACCATCATCAACCAGCGAGACAAGGACGTGATCTGCCTCTACTGTGGAATCGGCCAGAGGAGTTCGGATATCGCTAAATCTGTGGCGAGCCTGCGGGACCATGATGCCTTTGAACACTGTATCATGGTCATCGCCGGTGGAGAGGACCCACCTGCTTTGCGCTACATTGCACCCTATGCCGCAACGACGATTGGAGAGTATTTTATGCAACAGGGCAGAGATGTTTTAATCGTTTACGATGATCTTACCAGACACGCCTATGCTTACCGCGAGCTTTCCTTGTTGATGCGTCGGCCTCCGGCCAGGGAAGCCTATCCGGGTGATATTTTTTATATACATTCCCGGCTCTTGGAACGATCTACACATCTCAGTGACGAAAAAGGCGGTGGTTCCCTGACCGCTTTGCCGATCGTTGAAACGCAGGCGCAAAATATTTCGGCATACATACCCACAAACCTTATTTCTATCACCGATGGGCAGATATATCTTTCGCCCCAGCTGTATCGCAAAGGCATGCTGCCAGCCGTGGATGTGGGCAAGTCCGTTTCCCGTGTCGGCGCGAAAACTCAATTGCCGGCTTTTCGCGGCATCTCCGGCGATCTGCGCCTGGCTTATTCACAGTTTGAAGAGCTCGAGACGTTTGCACGGTTCAGCACACGACTGGATGAGGAAACGCGAAAAACCCTGGAGCGCGGCAAACGCGTCCGTGAGGTTTTAAAACAACCACAGTATCAACCCATACCGATAGCCGAGCAAATAGCCGTTCTCATGGCTGTCTCAGAGGGGCTGTTCGATCAGCTTCCCGTGCACCAGGTAGGAGAAGCATCACAAAAAATTCGCAATGCTGTCAGCCAAACATGCACGGAAATTTGTAATAAAATCGTACAAGGGCATAGTTTGAACAATGATGAAAAGCAGAACTTGTTGCGGGTAGCCAATGATGCCATCCATGAAGAGGGAGAATAGAGAGATGGCCACACTTGAAACTCTCAGCAAACGGGTAGAAAGTACCAAAGAATTACAATCTGTGGTTAAGACCATGAAAGCGATTGCGGCGGTGAGTATACGTCAATATGAACGAGCGGTCCAGTCCCTTGAGGCTTATAACCAGGTTCTGGAAATGGGATTCCAAATATTTCTGCAGAAAAGCAACTATGTGATCCATGATGAGCCGTACGCAAATAATCGCACAGGGATCATTCTCTTTGGTTCAGATCAGGGCATGTGCGGCCAGTTTAATGAGGATGTTCTCGAATTTACGCTTGATAAATTGAACGAGGTGCAGGTCTCCAAACGAGACCGCTCCATGATTGCATTGGGATTTAAATTAAAGGAGCTTTTGCGTGCCTATGATCAAAAGGTTGATGATACCTATATGTTACCAGGGTCTACCCACGGCATCACGGCCAGCGTGCAGGAATTGTTGTTCACACTCGAAGCGTGGCAAATGAATGCACAAATTGAGCAAATTATCATCTTTTATAACAAAAAGTTATCCGGTTCTTCCTATCGGCCAACCATGCAGCGCTTATTGCCTTTGGATGCGAACTGGCTGAAAAGTCTGCAGGCACGACCCTGGCCGACACGTAATCTGCCTACTTATTTTCTCGAACGTAATCAATTGCTCACTCTGTTGATACGGCAATTTTTCTTTGTGGCGCTCTTTAATGCTTTTGCCGAATCGCTTGCCAGCGAAAATGCCAGCCGGCTTGCGGCGATGCAAGCAGCAGAGAAAAACATAGATGAACAATTGCAGAATTTGAATATGCTGTTCAATCATCAGCGCCAAAGCGCGATCACTTCTGAACTACTGGATATCGTCTCCGGCTTTGAGGCGCTGCAGCAAAATTAGAGGGCAAATCGTTTTAAAAAGGAATGTATTACAATGAAAAAGATAAATAAAAATAATACAATAAGCCTGAAAGATGTCGACGCCTTGATCTTTGATTTGGACGGGGTGATCACACAGACGGCCAGGATACACGCCAAAGCCTGGCAGCAGATGTTTGAAGCTTATCTGAAGAAGCGTCAGGAAAGGGGTGAAAAGTTGGTTGCGCCGTATCAATTTGAAGAGGATTATGCAAAATATATTGATGGCAAACCCCGTTATGAAGGTGTTCAGAGTTTTCTCAATTCCAGAAAGATCGAATTGCCCTACGGTGAACCAGCTGATTCGGTGGATCGAGAGACAATATGTGGATTGGGGAATTGGAAGAACCAGATTTTTTTAAAATTGATCGATCAAAAAGGTGTGGAAGTTTTTGAGGACTCGGTGGAAAAAATTTTATCCTGGAAAAAGGAGGGGCTGAAGACCGCCATTGTCTCTTCCAGCCGCAATTGTAAAGCCATCATCGAAGCCGCAGGGATCAGTGGATTATTTGATGTCAGAGTGGACGGCGTGGTCTCGGCCAAGTTACAGTTACGAGGCAAGCCAGAACCGGATATCTTTGTGAAAGCAGCGGAGAAATTGGCTACTAGGCCATCACGGGCAATAGTATTCGAAGACGCCATCTCTGGCGTACAGGCCGGCCGCAAGGGGGGATTTCAGCAGGTGGTCGGAGTGGCGCGCAGAGGCCAGGAAAAGGATTTGCTGAAAAATGGCGCTGATTTGGTTATTCATGATTTTAATGATCTTTCGGAGGAATGGTAAAAATGATGGATGAAAGAGCCTATATAGATTTACCTTCTGCTGCCAAACACATGCAGGAAATAGTTGAACGTATGCAGCAGCGCAAGCCTTTCTTTTTTCTCGATTACGACGGCACATTGACCCCGATTGTGCGCAGACCTGAGGATGCCATCCTCTCAGATGATATGCGGCTCACTCTGCACGAATTGGCCAAAGCTTACCAGGTGGCCATCGTCAGCGGCCGGGATCGCCAAGATGTGCAGTCGTTGGTTGGTATTCAGGGATTAATTTATGCCGGCAGCCATGGCTTTGATATATCGGGTCCCGATGGTTTAAAACTGCAGAACGAACAGGGCATGGAGGCATTACCTGATCTGAATGCGGCCGAGTCAAGGCTGCAGCAAAAGATATCTGGTTTCAGGGGCGCCCAGGTGGAACGGAAAAAGTATTCCATCGCCGTGCATTATCGCAACGCATCTGAGCAAGACGTAGCCAAAATAGAAGCAGTCGTAGATCAGGTTACATCTGAGTACAGCAGCCTGCGCAAAAATTCCGGCAAAAAGATATATGAATTGCAGCCGGATATTCAATGGGATAAAGGGAGGGCAGTGATCTGGTTGTTGCGGCGCCTGGATAGTGATGAAGACAATCCTCTTCCCATCTACCTGGGCGACGATCTGACGGATGAAAATGCGTTTCGTGCACTGCAGGGAATCGGAATAGGTATTCTTGTCGGCGATCATGGAGCGCCCTCCAGTGCCCATTACCGTTTATCTGATACTCATGCAGTAAAACTCTTTCTGCAGGCTGTTATTGAAAAAGGATAAGGACGAACGTATGAATGATAAAGACTGGAAAATAATCTACGACCACTGGAAACCATCGCATGAATTGCTTCGGGAAGCACTCTGTACTTTAGGAAACGGCTATTTTGCGACCAGGGGGGCTGCGGAGGAATCCAAAGACGATAACGTGCACTATCCAGGGACGTATCTTGCTTGCGGATACAGCCGGCGTGAATCCAGGGTGGCTGGCAAATTGATCGAAAATGAAGATCTGGTGAATTGGCCCAACTGGTTGTGCCTGACTTTTCGTATAGAAGGGGAAGAATGGTTTGATCTGCGGAATGTCGATCTGTTGGAATATACGCAGACATTAAATATGCGCCACGGTACGTTGGAAAGAAGAATGAAATTTCGCGATAAGAAAGATCGGGAGACCGCCTTGAAATCCAGAAGATTTGTCCATATGGACAGTGAGCATCTTTCTGTGATCATCTGGGAGATACAACCGCTCAACTGGTCGGGTTTGGTCGAATTTCAGTCCGCGTTGGATGGCACAGTGATCAATAATGGTGTGGAGCGATACCGAGCGCTCGAGCAACAACACCTTCAGGTTTTACAGTCCGGTGATTTTGATGAGGCGGGTATTTTCCTGTTGGTTCAGACAGGTCAGTCTCGGCTGCAAATGGCGCAGGCTGCGCGAACGCAGATTTTTTGTGATGGCAAACCATTGGCTTATGAGCGCAAAATTAAAGAAAAAAGTGGGCGTATTGCCATGCATCTATCAGTAAAGGTGGAGGAAAATCATCCAATTCAAGTAGAGAAACTGGTTACGCTCTTTACCTCTCGCGATCGTGCCATAAGCGAGCCGCTTCTGGAAGCTAAAAACCTGGCGCGTAATTCACGGCGCGTCGAAGAATTATTACCCGCCCATAAAAGGGCCTGGTCAAGAATCTGGCGTCGCTGTGATATTCAGTTAGATGGCGGTGAAGGAGTGCAGCATTTACTGCGTATGCATATTTTTCATCTGCTGCAGACCGTTTCTATGAATACTATAGGCTTGGATGTGGGCATTCCCTCCCGGGGCTGGCATGGCGAAGCCTATCGGGGCCATATTTTTTGGGATGAATTATTTATTTTCCCTTTCCTCAATCTCAGAATACCCGAACTCACGCGTTCTCTGCTGATGTATCGATATCGCCGGCTTCCTGAGGCACGCCTGGCAGCACAGAAGGCGGGTTTCAAAGGAGCGATGTATCCGTGGCAGAGCGGAAGCAATGGCCGAGAAGAAAGTCAGGTAATCCACCTTAATCCCAGGTCAGGAGAATGGGAACCGGATAACACCCATCTTCAACGGCATATTAACGCCGCCATTGTATATAATATCTGGCAGTATTATCAGGCCACCGGAGACCACGAATTTATGAGTTTTTATGGCGCTGAAATGGTATTGGATATCGCCCGCTTTTGGAGCAGTATCGCCATCTTAAATCCGGAACGTTGCCGCTATGAAATCAGAAATATCGTCGGCCCGGATGAATATCATACCCAATATCCTGATGCAGACCAGTTGGGTATTAACAATAATGCCTATACCAATATTATGGCTGTCTGGGTTTTGCGCTGTGCAGATCGGGTTTTGCAACTCATAACTCAGGATCGTCGGGAAGAACTATTGTCCTCTTTGGGTATTGATGACAAGGAGCTGGCACGATGGCAGGACATCAGTCATCGAATGTATGTACCATTTCACGATGGCCAGATCATCAGTCAATTTGAAGGATATGACAAACTAAAAGATTTCGATTGGGAAGGCTACCGGAAAAAGTATGATGACATCCAGCGGCTCGATCGTATTTTGGCAGCGGAGCAGGATACGCCTAATCATTATAAGGCGAGCAAGCAGGCAGATGTCTTGATGTTGTTCTATTTGTTTTCGGCGGAAGAGTTGACGCAGTTGTTTGAGCGATTGGAAATTGATTTCAAGCCAGCTAGCATCCCCCTAAATATCGACTATTACCAACAGCGAACCTCGGATGGCTCCACGTTGAGCCGCATCGGCGCGGCCTGGGTGATGGCGCGATCGGACCGTGAAAGATCCTGGCATTATTTCCAAGAGGCCTTGCATAGCGATTTCAAGGATATTCAAGGCGGCACCACACCGGAAGGCATTCACCTTGGCGCGATGGCTGGGACTGTGGATATTGTTCAGCGCTGTTACACAGGCCTGGAAATTCGTGATGATATACTCTGGTTCAATCCGACTTTACCGGATCAGTTGCGTTGCGTCAAACTGCAGATTATTTATCGCGGACATCAGATTGCTCTCGAGTTCAAGGATCACACCATGATCATCTCCCTGGAACAGGGCGTCCGGGATAAAGTGAGGATCGGATTCAATGAAAAAATCTTTACCCTTAAAACGGGAGAGATACGCGAATTCCATCCGATTTAGAAAATTTGCTTGTTTTTCATTTTCAACTTGCCTAAATTGCCGCCCAAAGAGAATAAGCGACGCGGATACGGACGGAAAAAAATGGGAGGTCAGCAGTCTGTCATAGGTTCGACAAACCTTCCATAGTTAGATTTTTTAGACTGTTGAAAAATCAAATGTCTTATCGTTTTGAGGAACCATTACGCCGCATGAACGTATATTCAAAAATAATTCAGCAAAATGACCTAAACCGAAAGAGCAAATCCAAATGACAAAGTGTTTTCCTTTATTCTTAATCTTTACCCTGCTATTAGCCGACTTGACCTCTGCTGCCAGCGATGAGCGCATGATCCGGCAGGTGGATGAACTGATCGCCCGCTATGTCCAGCCCGATGGTCCCGGCTGCGCCCTGGCTGTTATCCAAAATGACAAAGTGATTTATCAACAAACCTACGGCATGATGAACCTGGAATATGATCTGCCGGTGAGCTGTGAAACGGTATTTAACCTGGGCTCGGTTTCCAAGCAGTTCACGGCGGCCTGCGTGCTGTTACTGGCCAACGAAAACCGCCTTTCCCTAAATGATGACATCCATACTTACCTGCCCGATTGGCCGGATTATGGTCATAAAATCACCATCCGCCATCTGCTGCATCATACCAGCGGCATCGTCGACTACGATTGGCTGCAAGCCCTGGCAGGCTGGAAAGATACTTCTCCGGGCCGGGAATATACTCTTGATCTCATCAAGCGGGTAAAAAATCTCAACTTTCCTCCGGGAGAGGCTTATTACTACAGCAATTCCGGGTACCTGCTGCTGAGCTTGATTGTGGAACGGGTCAGCGGCATGCCCCTGAGCGCCTTTGCCGCGCAACACATCTTTAAACCCCTTGGTATGGAGCGTACGCTCATTCATGACGATGCCGGTCTGATCATAAAACAACGCGCCGACAGTTACATGAAAACGGAGCAGGGCGGTTTTATCGGACTGCGCGGTTATCAGTCTACCACAATCGGGGATAACAACGTCTATACTACCATTGGCGACATGATCAAATGGGATGAGAATTTCCGCAAGGAAACCGTCGGAGGAAGAGGCTTTGCCAGACAAATGTTCACCCGCGGCATCCTTAGCAATGGCGACACCACGATTTACGCCATGGGCCTGGTTATTGAGCCTTACCGAGGTTTGCGCAGCGTTTCCCACGGCGGCCTGACTCAGGGCTATAAATCCCATTATCTGCAGTTTCCCGATCAGCGC
>JAFGSU010000525.1 GCA_016934435.1 Candidatus Zhuqueibacterota bacterium
AAATTCGGTGTTAACCCGCGAACTGAACTGAAAACATGCCACCCACAGGATTGCCCAATTAACCTGCAGGCACCGAATCGGTGTACTAGTCGGACATGAACATCCCTATATACCCTTCACATTTTGGTCATCCATGAAAACTATCGGGTAAAATAAAGCCGTATGTTACTTCAAAGGCTTCAGGATGATCGAAGCATGGTGCATTTTTATCGGCCGCAATCGGTGCGCCTCGGGTATTCCACCTTGTCATTTACAATCACTCACATGGATAATCCCAGCAAAATACCCACTCTCCAGTCTTTCCGCTCGATGCAATAGGAGAAGCGACTCCCAGCTTCCAGAGGCACCGGAATGCCTAAAATATTTACATCCGCCGTCACCTCCGTTCCGACTGAGCGATACAATCTTCCTTGCGTGGTATCTCTACCCTCCCCATAATCAAAGAATAAACTTGCCTTTATTCTTTGAAAGTATAAAAGAGCCCAGATATGCTGGTCGGGGTAGAGGAGCGGCAAGGCATAATCAACGGATAATTTTGTAAATTTTTCATGGGCCACATAATCATAACCGCGCGGAAATAATATTTCGCTGCTAAAACGGTAATTTTCAGCTTGCTGACGCTCGAAGGCGCAGCCCAGTCGCAAACCGTGCCGTTTAAAGAGCCCGGGTAAATAAGCTGTCGAGTTAACGTAAAAAAGCCGGCCGTGATAGTCGCCACCCATGGGTGTATGCCGGTATCCCATCTCAACAGTCTGACCCCATACCGGCATAATGTCGGCATACGCCCCGCGCCCGCGAAAAAACCGGACTGCATAGTGCAGCGGTCTGAACCATCCCTGCCGGTTGGTATCCTCATCAAAGCCGAGCGGATCGCTGATATCACTGATATGCGCAATTCCGGCTCCGGCTTGCAAGGTCAGTCCCATGCGGTATCCGTTCCGACTCAGGTCGAGGGGCAGTCGCACGGTCCCTTCAACGGTCTTCTCGCGCCAGGTGAATATGCGGGCGCTGTCATCCGCATCCTGGTAGGTGGAAGCGCGCACGCCGTACAGGCCATCCAAATCTATCAAAGGATATAACCCGCCATAACTGAGTCCGGCTTTAATGTGTCCGTTCTTTTCATTACGATTATATTGAAATCCCACATTCGATTGCACCGTACCCAACAGGTTCAATGAATATAACGAAAGACCATACGCCTCGGCCAGGGCATCGCCCTCAAAGGTCCAACTGTGGGGACGAAACAGGTGTTTATAGGATGAATAGGGCGTTACGGGCCATTCTTTCTGCGTGATATGATCCATAAAATCCACCCCCGCTTCCTGGTTGATGAGGGGCTCATAATAACGAATAGTGCGATCGGGCAACGAATCCAGGGCTATCCAACGGGCCGGATCGCAAACCATTTCCGCCAGGTGGAGTCCTTCCATATCGTAATCGTTGAAAACAATCGTTTTGCCGTCAGCGGAGACGCAGGGATTAAAGGCGCCGTACGGCCGCGAGGTGACCCGGTACAGTCGCCCGGTTCGTAGATCCAGCGCCTGTATGTTGTTGATGCCGCCGAAATCGCCATTATAAAGGATGTAATGACTATGAAAGACCGGCAAGGCGGAGTAGGTATCTCCCGGAGCAATTAACTCTGCCATATCTTCGCTGTCTAAATCCACCATCGAAAGGGCGCGGCCCTGTTTGCCGAGGCGGTTAAAGACCAATTTTTTACCATCCGCGGACCAGCGCGGGGTCATGAGAAAATCATTTTCCCGGGTCGACCATTTTTTTAATACCTGTCCTGTATGAGCGTCGAGCAGCGTTAAGAGACATGAATTATCGGATTCAAATGCCACGGCGGCAATGCTTTTGCCGTCCGGTGAAAGCGCCGGGGCAAAATAGCGCGACCGATGGGTGATGGAATATTTTTTACCCGTCTTTAAATCGTACTTTTTGATCACGCTGTAATCCCGATATCCCCAGCGCGGGTCCGGCATTCTCTCGGCCCAGACGAGCGCGTCTCCGACGACCGAATGCGGCGCGCCGTCGGTTGGATTGGGATGAAAAAGAACCTGCTCACGGCCATCGCCCTGTAGGCGAACAAAGGCGCCTTGATCGGCAAAACCGTACTTGTAAACGATCACCGAGCCGTCCTCGAGGGCCTGCGGGTATCTGTACCAGGTCATGAATCCATCATTTTGTCCATTGATGCGAGTGGCCTCGGTCAATAGTACACCGCGGCTCTGCTGGCGCCACAATTCCTCCAATTCGGCCAGCATGGCGCTGTGGGTTTTCATAACCCCTTTACCGGTATTGCGATTCAGGGCATAGGAAAACCGATAGGGGAAAAAAGAAAAATCGCTGGTGTTGTTCAAGACGCTGGGCCAGACAAGGGGCCCGAAATGACGCCGGACATAGGTATTCATAAGATAACCATAGGCATAGGCATCGGCCAGCCAGTTTTTATAAGAGCCCATGGTCATTTTATAGTAGGAATATTTTTTGCCCGACAGCAGCATGGTGCGGGTGGGCATATCGAATTCGGGCATGCGGCCGCGCCCCCCGCGGGTCAGGGCGGTCTCCATCACCACGGCATCGCCTTCCCAGAACCAGTAGGGGATCGAAAAACCGGCTCCCGCGGCCCAGCCAATCTCACCCATCAGATAGTAGAGCAATCGGTTAAATCCGCTGAAAGCTTTGTCGAACTGGACGATGTGCCGGTATTCATGGACGGCCAAGAGATCGTACCACGGCACGGAATGGATGAGGCCCACTTGCGGCGGCGTATTGAACCATTCCGTCCGCCGCGGCGCCAGGGTCACAAAACCGTTGCTGATGGTGGTGCGGTTGTGCAGAATCAGGGAAATACGCCCGGGCAAAACACCTAACGTCCTCGCCCCCGGTTTGTAGATATGTTCCAAAGCATTAGCGACGGAGCGGGCATCGCGGATTATTTCCATGGGAAAAATGATTCGAAAATGCGGCGTCTCGATCTGTTGCCATATGACGCCCCGGGGATTCTGCCGCGCCCCCAGCGCTTCCCCCGGTATCTGCGACCGGATGGGGAAAGCAATGATCATCATGTATAGAAAAAAGATACTGTTGTGACGTAACAACGGCGAAATCCGCATAGTAAAAATTTGCCTCCAAAACAGGTATTCTACAAATTGATGTTGTCTAAAAAGTACGATACCAGCCGTCGAATAGAGTTAAATGACGGCATGCCCCCCTCATCCTGTCCTTCTCCCCCTTGAGAAACGGGGGAGAAGGCACTAATAACGTAAAATCTATATATTTTTTGAACTTTTTGGACACAATCCCACCGATTCGGCGCCAGCGGGTCAAAACATTATGCTTGTGGGTGGCTCGTTGTCTGCTCAGTTTGCAAATTAGCACAGAATTCAGGAATCTATAAAAAGCAGCCGTTCTAACTCAAAATGCAATCATGATAGCTGTTTTGCATACATATCAATGGTTGTCTCCGGAATCCCAAGTTCTTTCCAGGTCTGTTTTGCCTCGAATTTTTCCGGGTATTTATTCAGCGCTTCCATATAGTGCCAGACGTAATTAAGATTGGCATTAAACAATCCAATAAACTTTAACAGCGCCATCGGCGACCTTCTGACTGTAAGTTTTTCTCTGGTATAATGTTTGATAAATATCCTGGCAGCTTGCTCCGGGAAAAGCGCTTGCGGACCTTGAATGGGATACTCACGATTTACAAATTTACTCTCAAAAGCCCGCACCACCTGATGGCCGTAATCCTCTCCGGCGATCCAGTGTTGCGGATATTGCGCCCGACCGACCAGATTGATGGCGCGTCCCCGTCTGTAGGCATGGTCAAAATTTTCCATAAAACTGGAGGAATAAAAAATACAGTATGGAATACCGCTGTTCTTAATCAATTCTACGGCCTGGCGTTTGACGTCGAACACCCACCAGTTAAAATTGTTCATCCCCTGATACCTGTGAACCAGAGAAGACAGCAGACCGATCTTTTCAATGGAAAAGTTACGGACGGCAAATAGCAGATTTTGCAAACCGTCGGTTTCGGCGTGAAAGTCGCCTGGCTTTTCAAACGAAGTCACATGAAGGTTAAGATAAATGGCATCCTGATTGATCAACCCGCGCTGTAATGATTTTTTATCGCGCAGATCGACCGGTAAAACAGTGGCAGAAGGAAAATATTGTCCGGCTGTCTCGAGATTTCTCGCCAGGATGGTTACATTGAACTTACTCTGTAAAAATACCCCGGTAACGGGGCGGCCCAGCATTCCGGTAGCGCCAATTATGGCGACGTTTTTGATCATAAAATCTCCTACCTTAACAAAAGACCAATCGCAAGCAAGGGGGAACGAGGCTGATCATCCTTAATTTAAACGAATTCTCATGATAATCAAGCAATAATCATATATTTCGTCGGTAATATTAATCAATGCAATCAAGCGCCACCTGCATTACACCAATGAAAAAAAGCCATTATCGCTGCGGTTTGTCGATGCGAAACCGGTTAAATATTGCCACTTGAAAATGACAAGAAAAATACATATTTTAATTGGCTTCATTTAATAACGTTCTTACCTCGCTTTATTCTACATAAAAATAGTGGATAAAACGGATTGAAATGTTTCTCTATGATAATAAAGGCATAAAAATCGAAGGGATTGAGTTTTGGCTGGATGCCAGGCGCAAAGTGCCCTTTTCCTTCATTTCACACGGTCATTCCGATCATCTCAAGAACCATGTCAAAATCCTCGCCACCCCGGCGACGCTACACTTTCATGCCCTGCGCGGCAAACAGACGGACGTGCTGGAGCTGGATTTTGGCAGCGAGCTTTTTTTAGAGGACCTGAAAATTCAGCTTTTCCCCGCCGGTCATATTCTTGGTTCAGCCATGATTCGCATCGAGCGGGACGGCGTTTCGCTGCTCTACAGCGGCGATTTCAAACTGGAATCCGGCCTGACGGCAGAAGCCATTCAGGTGCCGCAGGCCGATATTCTCATCATGGAATCGACCTATGGCGATCCGGATTACACGGTTCAGCAAACCAGAGAAGACCTGGTCGGCGAGATTATCGGCTTTATTGAAGATTGTTATGTTTACAATGAAACACCGGTCATCCTCGCTTATGCGCTCGGCAAAGCGCAGGAGGCGATGAAGATCATCGGGGATCGCGGTTATCGGGTGCACGTCCACTCATCCGCCTGGAGGATGGCGGAAATTTATCGTCGCTTCGGTACGGCCTTTCAAAACTGCCGACTCTGGCATGGCGGCCCACTGCAACCGCAGGAAGTTTTGATCATACCGCCCCATCTGGCAGGTTCGCGGGCAATGTTCAACCTGTTTCGCTATCGGACCGTTTTCCTGTCCGGATGGACAAAGGGCTTGCCGACGAATCGCTGGCGCGCAGACCACGTCATCCCTTTGAGCGATCACGCGGATTTCAATGGTCTGGTGCAATTTGCGCGCATGGTCAATCCGCAAAAAATTTACACCACACACGGGTTCGACCAATTCCCGCATCATCTGTGTGCGCTCGGTTTTAATGCGGAAAAACTATCGATGGAAGAAGAATAGCCCGGGTTATTGAGAAATCCGTTATTTTCTTTCTTAAAAAATTAATAAAAACCACACAACACCTTAATAATGCAGGGCGTTGCTGAATTATCGTGAAACAGGGAAAACATAAATTGGGCGGAAATCACATTGCCCACGCTGCCTAAATATCTTTCAGAGCGTGCCGTTGAAAAAATGCGCGCCGCCATCGCCGAAACCGGCGGCAACGAAGTCTTTTTTATCGGCTTCACGGAAGAGGATTTGGTGGTGCATGAGGTCACCGCAGTAGCGCGCGGTCATAAGAGCGCCGTCCCTGCGGTCATGAAACTGGCCATGGAGGCGGATGTCGTCATCCACAATCATCCCTCCGGCGGCCTGCAGCCCTCTGAAGCCGATCTTTCTATCGCCGCAGCCCTGGACCCTTTCAGCGTCGGTTTTTATATCGTCGACAATGAGGTTGAAAACATTTACGTGGTGGTGGAGCCGTTTGCCAAGCGGAAAAAGCAGCCCCTCGATATCGAGAAACTGGTGCAAACCCTGCGCCCGAACGGCCTGGTGGCGATGCATTTACCCGGCTATGAAGATCGCCCGCAACAGGAAGAGATGATCAAAACCATTGCCAGGGCTTTCAATGAAGACAAGCTCGCTATCATCGAAGCTGGCACCGGCACGGGCAAATCGCTGGCCTACCTCCTGCCGGCCATTCACTGGTCGATACAGAACAGGGGACGCGTGGTGGTATCCACCAACACCATCAATTTGCAGGAACAGCTCATCAAAAAGGACATACCCTTTCTGCGTAAAGTCGTACCGCAATCTTTCACCGCTGTTCTGGTCAAGGGCCGCGGCAATTATGCCTGTCTGCGCAAGGTGGCAGAGGTGGCCGCCGAGTTCGATCTCCTCAGCGATGAAGAGGAACGGGAGGAGTTGCAAGGACTCATTGATTGGGTGAAAAAATCAAAAGACGGCAGCAAAGCGGATTTAGCCTATATTCCACGCGATCTGGTTTGGGAGAAAATAGGCTCGGAAAGCGATACCTGCACGCGCAGCCGCTGTCCGTTTTTTCGTGAGTGTTTTGTCAACAAAGCGCGCCGGAATGCAGCGCGCGCCAACCTGCTCGTGGTCAATCATCATCTGCTTTTCGCCGATCTGGCCATTCGTCATCAGCTGGGTTCCATCAGCGAAGCGGCGGTGCTACCGCCCTATGAATGCATCATTTTTGACGAAGCCCAGCATCTGGAAGATGTGGCGACGCATTATTTTGGCGATCGCATCACCCGCGCCGGTATTGTGCGCATCCTCAGCCGGTTGCACCGCCAACAAAAATCGTTGCTCAAAGGCCACCTGCACACCGCTTTGCACCGTCTGTACCGAAAACAGGGGGCGATCGAACCGGAGCTGGTCAAAAAAATAGATGACGCCATCACAAGCCATCTGGTCCCGGAACTCATTTCGCTGCAGGAGGGCACCCATGAAATCATGGATCACATCTATGAGGCGATTAAAACGTATGCCCACGACAGCAAGAGCAGTGAAATTAAATTACGGCTGATCCCTGATGTGAGCAAGGCGGTTTTGCTCGACAGCGGACTGGCGCGTCTTATTAAAGAATACACTACCTCTCTGAATGACCTGGCCGATGCCCTGAACAAACTGGTGGCCCGGTTGGATAAAGCGCAGCAACAGGCGCGTGAAGATTGGCACTCCAACATCATCGAAATTCGGGCCCAGGCCGAGCGGCTGAATGCAGCGGCAGCTATCATCGAAGAAGTCGTATTTCAGCAGGATGAAGATAGAATCCGCTGGATCGAAATTAAACCCGGGTATCGCAGCCGCAACATCGTTCGCTTCTTCAGCTCTCCGCTGGATATCAGCCACATGATGCAACAGGCGGTGTATGATGTCTTCAATACCATTGTCATGACTTCGGCGACATTGACGGTTGAACAAAAATTCGATTTCCTCAGTCAGCGCCTCGGCATGCAGAAAATCGACCCCAAAAGGCGTTTGGATTTGTTGCTGCCGGCGCCCTTTGACTATGAAAAACAGGCCATCCTTTGCATTCCGCTCGACATACCGGACCCCAACAGCAAACTCTATGCGGATGAACTGGCAAAACTCGTATACCGCGGACTGACCATATCCAACGGTCGCGCCTTCGTGCTGTTTACTTCGTACGGTCTATTAAACATCGTTCACCGCCAGCTTTCGGAATCTCTGAAGATGCTCGGCATCACCGCCCTGAAGCAGGGCAATGAAAACCGTCATGAGCTCCTATCCCGTTTCCGGCGCGATAAAAATAGCGTCCTGTTTGCCACCGACAGTTTTTGGGAAGGGGTGGATGTAGAAGGCGAAGCCCTGGAAAACGTCGTCATCACCAAGCTTCCCTTCAAAGTGCCCAACGAGCCCATTGTCGAGGCGCGCTATGAGGCCATCGAACGCCGTGGCGGCAATGCTTTCATGGACTATGCCGTGCCGCTGGCAGTACTGAAATTCAAACAGGGATTCGGCCGCCTCATTCGCCGCAAAACCGACCGCGGCTCGGTCCTCATCTTCGACAATCGCGTCATCACAAAAACCTACGGCAAACGATTCTTACGGTCTCTCCCACCGAGTCGATTGGTTTCCGGCCCACAACAACTCGTTTTTGCCGAACTGGAAAAGTTCTTTTCAGCATAGATTTTCAAGTAAAAATTGAGCTTTCGGCTTTTTTTAACCGCCCCTTGATCATCCTGACGGGAATCTTAAGGCTAAAATGCAAATATTGATTCTGCCGCCTTGTCAGAGAAACGGTTACGCCCTGCCAAAGTGGTTCGTCACGTTTTGTAGACGTGGCTCCGAATGAAATAATTCCGCTTCAAAAACTGTTAAAACTGGAAAATGAATCACCCATTAAAATAGAGGAAATATATAGATGGCATTTTTTCGTGCGAGCTCTTTGATTATATTCATTGTTATATTATTCAATTTACCGTCGCCGGCAGAGCCTAACAGTGGTTCTACCGGCAGCATCACCGGTCACGTGGTCGACGCCGCCACCCAGGAACCTTTGATCGGCGCCAACATGCAAATCCTCGACACCACCCTGGGGACGGTATCAAACGTGGACGGCTCTTTCAACATCGACCGCATCCCCAACGGCACCTATGCGTTGCAGGTGACCATGATCGGTTACAAACCCATCATCCAGACCGATCTCGTCGTCACCGCTGTAAAACCGCTGGAGTTAAAAGTGGCGCTTCACCAGACCGTCCTGCAGGGCGGTAATATTACAGTTCGACCCAATTATTTTGAAGCCATATCGGATAAACCTTTGAGCGTCAATACGCAATCATATTCAGAAATACGGCGCTTGCCGGGAGGATTGGAAGATGTGGTACGCGCTATTTCCATCATGCCGGGTGTGGCACAGGTGCAGAACGGCCGTAATGACCTGATCGTGCGCGGCGGTGCGCCCTCTGAAAATCTCTATGTTGTCGACGGCATCGAAGTGCCCAACATCAACCACTTCGGCACCCAGGGCGCCACCGGTGGGCCATTGAGTTTCATCAATCTCGATTACATCGCGTCAACCACGTTTTCCAGCGGAGGGTTCGGTGTCCGCTATGGCGACAAACTGTCGTCGGTCACCAGCATCGAGCTGCGCGAAGGCCGCAAAGACCAGTGGGGCGGTAAAGCGACTATATCGGCCACCCAATTCGGCCTCAACCTGGAGGGGCCTTTAAAAGATAAAGGTACGCTGGTGCTATCGGCGCGGCGCAGCTATCTCGATTTTGTCTTCAAGGCGGCCGGCTTTGCCTTTGTGCCGGAATACTGGGATTTTCTCATCAAATCGGAATATGCTTTAGGACAACACGATCGCCTGAACCTGGTGGCATTCTCCGCCATCGACGACGTCAAGCTGTTCAACGACACGGCGGAAAAGCGCTACGACAATTCCCGTATCCTCGCCAGCGATCAGTACCAGGCCGTCTCCGGGCTCAGCTGGAAACATTTGTTCGGCAGCGGATTTTCCACTGTGACCCTGAGCAACAACCGCTATCGCTACAATATCGAGCAGGCCGACACCCTGCGCAATCCGGTGTTCGGCAACCAGTCCCTGGAACGCGAAACCAACCTGACCGCCAACATAGTCTATAAACCGGCGAAATGGACCGAATTGACCTTTGGGCTGCAAGGGCGCATGGTACTGTTCAACAGCGAAATCAGGCTGCCGAATTACGCCACCGGGTTTGGCGACAGCCTGAATATTGACGCCGCACTCGATACCACCGCCTATAAAGCAGCCGGCTGGCTGCAGGCGAGCCAGACACTGAATCGCTTAACCATCAGCGCCGGCCTGCGCCTGGATTATTTTAACCTGATCGAGAAAGGCTTTAGCCTGTCGCCGCGGATGACCCTGCAATATCAACTGGGCAATCTGACGCAATTGAGCGTCAGCGCCGGTCGCTATTATCAGAGTCCGGCCTATGTCTGGATCGTCGCGCATCCCGAAAACCGCCGGCTCGAGCCCATAGCTGTGGATCAATACATCCTCGGCGTGCAGCAGCTGTTGCGCGATGATCTCAAAGTGACGGTGGAGGGGTATTATAAGGATTATCGCAACTATCCGGCCAGCGCCCTGCGGCCCTATCTGGTGATGGCCAATACCGGCGCCGGATTCGGCGGCTCGGAGGAGGGCTTTGCCTCGTTCGGCATCGATCCGCTGGTGAGCGCAGGGTCCGGCTTTGCGCGCGGCGTTGAGCTGTTCGTTCAGAAACGCACTTCCCACATCCCCCATTACGGCATCCTCAGTATCAGCTACAATCAGTCCCAATTCAAGGGCATCGATGGCGTCCTGCGGCCGAGCAGTTACGATCAGCGCTGGATCGTCAATTTCGGCGGTGGCTATATTTTCAACAGTCGCTGGGAAATCAGCGGCAAGTTTCGGCTCGCCACCGGTCGGCCGTACACACCCTACAATATTGATCTGACAAAATCGGCTGCGCTTTATAACAGCGAACGAATTGCCGTCAACCATTCGCTCGACATCCGCGTCGATCGGCGCTGGTCGGTGAATTCGTGGGAGCTGATCACCTACCTCGATGTGCAAAACGTTTATAACCGTCCCTATCGCGATGTGCCGCGGTTCAATGCTTATACTGAAGAATTCGAGGACAGAGCGAGTATCGGTATTTTGCCATCCATCGGCGTGAGTCTTGAGTTTTAATTACAGCCTTGCATATTTCCTCGGAATTTCATAAAATACAAAAAAAGAGATTTTATGAAAACGAGCATAATTTTTGTATTTGCAATTTACTGCGTCTGTTCCGCAACTGCGCAAGAGGCTGTTCCTTACCGACAAAACCTGCCACCGCTTGCAGCCAGGCCATACCTAAAGCTGCCGCTTGGAGCCATTCAGCCGCAGGGCTGGTTACTGCAGCAACTGCAGACCATGGCGCAGGGCTTGACCGGTCATCTGGATGAGCGCTATGAAAAGGTGGTCGGACCGCGCAACGGCTGGCTGGGCGGCGACGGCGACGGATGGGAACGGGGGCCCTATTGGATCGACGGCCTGCTGCCGCTATCTTATATTCTCAATGATCAGGCGTTGATCGAAAAAACCAAACCCTGGATCGAATGGACTCTCACCAGCCAGCGACCCGACGGCTATTTCGGCCCGCAGGAGCTCGACCATCCCGAACCGGAACCGGGCCTGCAAAAAACCATGCGCCGCGACTGGTGGCCGAAAATGGTGATGCTCAGAGTGCTGATGCAATATTACAGCGCCACCGGCGACGGCCGCGTCATCCAACTCATGCGGCGTTATTTTCAGTATCAATTGAAACAATTGCCCAAGACCCCCCTCGATCACTGGACCATCTGGGCCAACCGTCGCGGCGGCGACAACCTGATGGCGGTTTACTGGCTCTACAACCACACCGGCGATAGCGCTCTACTCGAGCTGGGGGATCTGCTCTTTGAACAAACTTTCCCCTGGACGCGCGTCTTCCTCAACGACCGGCCCGCTGATCTTTACCACTCCTTTCCTGCGGCGGAACCGTGGTTGTATGGCAGCATCCGTTATCCCTGGAAAAATGACCAAATCGATGCCCTCAGTCTCAAAGACCTGCGCACTTTTCACTGCGTCAATATCGCCCAGGGCCTCAAACAGCCGGTCGTCTATTATCAGCAGCCTCCCGATGAGCGGTATCTGAACTCCGTGCGAAACGCCCTGGAGGATTTACGCCGATATCACGGCCAGCCGCAGGGCATGTTCGGCGGCGATGAACCGCTGCACGGCCCGTCGCCCACGCAGGGCATCGAACTCTGCTCGGTGGTGGAAATGATGTTTTCACTCGAAACCATCCTCGCCATCACCGGCGACGTAGCCATAGCCGATCAGTTGGAAAAAATCGCCTACAACGCCCTGCC